>DILC01000035.1:57422-111456 GCA_002424865.1 Rhodocyclaceae bacterium UBA5602
GGAGCCGACTTTTCAAAGCAGCATGGCATGCGATTAATTTTTTGTCGAATGTTCAAAGCGTTGTCTTATATAAAACAACGAATGTTGCGTTAGCAAAAAGCAACCAGTCAAAAAAAAGGATGAATAGTGAAACAACTAAAAAACTTTATTAACGGCGAGTTTGTCAGCAACGATAAATGGTTTGAAAAGCGCTCGCCCTTGGATAACTCGGTGATTGCGCAAGTGTGTGAAGCGGGTGAGGCTGAAGTGGATGCGGCAGTCAAGGCCGCACGCGCTGCGTTGAATGGCCCCTGGGGACAGATGGCAGTGGCGGATCGCGTTGAATTGCTGTACGCGGTGGCCAATGAAATCAATGCGCGCTTTGAGGATTTTTTAGCCGCTGAATGTGCCGACACCGGCAAACCCCGCAGCTTGGCGCGTCATATCGACATCCCGCGCGGCGCGGCGAACTTCAAGGTGTTTGCCGATGTCGTGAAAAACGTGCCAACAGAATTTTTCGAGACCGCCACGCCAGACGGCAAGGGCGCAATCAACTACGGTTACCGTTCTCCCGTGGGTGTGGTCGGCGTGGTTTGCCCGTGGAATCTGCCGCTGTTGCTGATGACCTGGAAAGTGGGCCCGGCCTTGGCATGCGGCAACACCGTGGTGATCAAGCCATCGGAAGAAACGCCGCAAACCGCGCTGCTGCTGGGTGAAGTCATGAATAAAGTGGGCATGCCCAAAGGCGTTTATAACGTGGTTAATGGCTTTGGTCCCGATTCTGCGGGCGCTTTTTTGACCGGCCATCCTGGCGTGAATGCAATTACCTTCACCGGCGAGACGCGCACGGGTGAAGTGATCATGAAGGCGGCCGCCAAAGGCGCGCGCCCTGTGTCGCTGGAGATGGGCGGCAAAAATGCCGCGATCGTGTTTGCCGATTGCGATTTCGATGCCGCGGTTGAAGGTACGATGCGTTCGGCTTTTGCCAACTGCGGCCAGGTGTGTCTGGGCACCGAGCGGGTGTATGTCGAACGGCCGATTTTCGAGAAGTTTGTCGCAGCGCTGAAAAAAGGCGCCGAAGGCTTGAAGCTGGGCGTGCCGGATGATGAAACCGCCAACATGGGGCCCTTGATCAGCAAGGAGCACCAGCAAAAAGTGTTGTCGTATTACGCCAAAGCCAAGGCGGAAGGCGCAACGATCGTCACCGGCGGTGGCGTGCCCGATATGCCGGGCGAATTGGCCCATGGCTGCTGGGTGCAGCCGACCATCTGGACGGGCTTGCCGGAAACCGCGTCGGTCGTCAAGGAAGAAGTGTTCGGCCCCTGCTGCCACATTGCCCCGTTCGATACCGAAGAAGAAGTGCTGGCGCGCGCGAACGATAACGAGTATGGCCTGGCCACCGCGATCTGGACGCAGAACATTTCCCGTGCGCACCGCGTGGCGGCGAAAATGGAAGTCGGCATTGCCTGGGTCAACAGCTGGTTCCTGCGTGATTTGCGCACCCCGTTTGGCGGCGCCAAGCAATCCGGCATCGGCCGCGAAGGCGGCGTGCACTCGCTGGAGTTTTACACGGAACTTAAAAACATCTGTATCAAACTTTAAGGAAAATCATGGATAAGCAAACCATCCAGCTGTTAGGCGACGAACTGTACCAAGCGCTCATTACAGGGCAAGTCATTGAGCCATTGACCAACCGTTACGCGGACATCACGATTAACGACGGCTATCAGATTCAAAGCCAGCTCGTCGCGCGGCGCGTTGAAAAAGGCGCACGCATTGTCGGCAAGAAAATTGGCGTGACCAGCAAGGTGGTGATGAATATGCTGGGCGTGAATCAGCCTGACTTCGGCATTTTGCTGGATGACATGATTTACAACGAAGGCGAGGCCATCGAGTACAAATCACTGATTCAGCCCAAGGCAGAAGGCGAAATTGCTTTTGTCATGAAAAAAGACCTAATGGGCCCGGGTGTTACGGGTGCTGATGTTCTGGCTGCCACAGAAGGCGTGATTGCCTGCTTCGAGATTGTCGATTCGCGTATCCGCGACTGGAAAATCAAGGTGCAGGACACCGTCGCGGACAACGCATCTTGCGGCGTGATGGTGCTGGGCGATCAGCTGGTGGATGTGCGCGATGTGGATTTGATGACCTGCGGCATGCTGGTCGAACGCAATGGCGAAATTGTCGGCACGGGTTCGGGCGCGGCCACTATGGGCTCACCCGTGAATGCGATTGCCTGGCTGGCGAATACCTTGGGCGCACTGGGCATTCCGTTAAAGGCGGGCGAGGTGGTGTTGTCCGGCTCCTTGGCTGCGATGTTCCCCATTGCCGCAGGCGACAATTACCGCGTCACCATCGGTGGCATCGGCAGCTGTTCGATGCGCTTTGTGTGATCTGTTGGTTTGGTTTTTTTGATCCGTTTTTGAACTTTTAGGGCGAGTCCACAGTGGATTTACAACTTGATGCAAAACGCGCACTGGTGACGGGTTCAACCGCTGGCATCGGCTTTGCCATTGCCAGCGCGTTAGCGGCGGAGGGCGCGCAGGTCGTGCTCAATGGCCGCACACAGGCGCGGGTGGATGAGGCTTTGCGCCGCTTAAAAGCGGCGCAGCCAAACGCCAGTGCCACTGGTATCGCGGCTGATTTATCGACTGCGGCGGGCGTGGCGCAATTACTGGCCGCTTGCCCTGAGGTGGATGTGCTGGTCAATAACCTCGGCATTTTCGCCGCTGTGCCGTTTGAAGCCATTGATGACAGTGAATGGTTCCGTTTTTTCGAAGTGAATGTCATGAGTGGCGTGCGCCTGGCGCGGCACTATCTGCCGCAGATGAAAGCCCGCAATTGGGGGCGTATCATTTTCATCTCCAGCGAGTCGGGCGTTTGCCCGCCGGCCGAGATGGTGCATTACGGCATGACCAAATCAGCCCAGTTGTCCATTTCGCGCGGCTTGGCCGAGACTTGCGCGGGAACCCGGGTCACCGTTAACGCCGTCCTGCCAGGGCCGACTAATACCGAAGGCGTGGGGGGCTATCTGGCTGAGATGGCCAAGCAGAAAAACATCAGTTTTGCCCAGATGGAGGCAGAATTGTTCGCTGCAGCGCGCCCCACTTCCATCCTCAAGCGGTTGATAGATCCGGCAGAAATTGCCAGTACGGTGGCTTATCTGTGCAGTCCCTTGTCAGCGGCAACCAATGGCGCGGCGATTCATGCCGAGGGCGGCGTCATTCGCAGCTTGTTGTAATTCGCCTGCTGTAGTTCTTTATCCACGCTTTTATTCATAGCCATTCAATTTTTCAGGAGTTACCGAAATGAAAAAAATCCGTTGCGCACTCATCGGCCCCGGCAATATCGGCACCGATCTACTCTACAAACTCAAGCGCAGCCCTGTGTTAGAGCCGGTATGGATGGTCGGCATCGACCCGACGTCGGATGGCTTGAAGCGCGCGGCTGACATGGGCATGAAAGTCACCGCCGAAGGCGTGGATGGCTTGTTGCCGCACGTGAAAGAAGACAATATTCAAATCGCGTTTGATGCCACCAGCGCTTACGTGCATGCCGAAAACAGCCGCAAGCTCAATGAGCTGGGTGTCCTGATGATCGACTTGACGCCCGCGGCGATTGGCCCGTTTTGCATTCCGCCCGTCAATTTGAAGGATCATGTGGGCAAGCGCGAAATGAACGTGAACATGGTGACCTGTGGCGGCCAGGCGACGATTCCTCTGGTCGCGGCGGTCTCCCGTGTGCAGCCCGTGAAGTATGGCGAAATTGTCGCCACCGTGTCATCCAAGTCAGCCGGCCCCGGCACGCGTAAAAACATCGACGAATTCACCCGCACGACAGCAGGCGGGATTGAAAAAGTCGGTGGCGCCAAACAAGGCAAGGCGATCATCATCATCAATCCGGCTGAACCCCCGCTCATCATGCGCGACACCGTGCATTGCCTGACTGAAACCGAGCCGGACCAAGCCAAAATCACCGCCTCGATTCACGACATGATCAAGGAAGTGCAAAAATATGTGCCCGGCTACCGTTTGGTCAATGGCCCGATTTTCGATGGCAACCGCGTGTCGATTTTCATGGAAGTCGAAGGCCTGGGCGACTACCTGCCCAAATACGCCGGCAACCTGGACATCATGACTGCCGCCGCTGCACGTACTGCTGAGATGTTTGCCGAAGAAATCCTTGCCGGCAAGCTTGTTCTGGAACCCGTTGCCGCGCTGGCAGCCTAAGGAGAGCAATCATGAATTTAAAAGGCAAAAAAATCACCGTCCATGACATGACCTTGCGTGATGGCATGCACCCCAAACGCCATCAAATGACGCTGGAACAAATGCGCTCAATCGCCACCGCATTGGATGAGGCAGGCGTACCGCTGATTGAAGTCACCCACGGTGACGGCCTGGGCGGCTCGTCCGTGAACTACGGCTTTCCCATGCATACCGATGAAGAATATCTCGGCGCCGTGATTCCCTTGATGAAAAAAGCCAAGATTTCCGCCTTGCTGTTGCCCGGCATCGGCACAGTCGATCACTTGCGCATGGCGCATGATCTGGGCGTGAATACCATCCGTGTGGCGACACACTGCACAGAAGCCGACGTCTCCGAGCAGCACATCAGTCTCGCCCGCAAGCTGGGCATGGACACCGTGGGCTTTTTGATGATGGCGCACATGAATACGCCGGAAGGCCTGGTCACCCAAGCCAAGCTGATGGAAAGCTATGGCGCGAACTGCATCTACATTACCGACTCCGCTGGCTACATGTTGCCGGATGATGTTACCGCCAGACTCTCCGCCGTGCGCGCGGCCTTGAAGCCTGAAACCGAGCTGGGCTTCCACGGCCATCACAACATGGCCATGGGCATTGCCAACTCGATCGCGGCCGTTGAATGCGGCGCTACCCGGATTGACGCCGCGAGCGCAGGCTTGGGCGCGGGTGCGGGCAATACGCCACTGGAAGTGCTGATCGCCGTGTTTGACCGCATGGGCATAGAAACCGGTGTGGATGTGTGGAAAATTCAGGATGTGGCCGAAGATCTGGTGGTGCCGATGATGGACTTCCCGATTCGCATTGACCGCGATGCGCTCACCCTGGGCTACGCGGGCGTGTATGGTTCCTTCCTGCTGTTCGCCAAGCGTGCGGGTGCAAAATATGGCATTCCGTCGCGTGACCTGCTGGTTGAATTGGGCCGTCGCGGCATGGTGGGCGGTCAGGAAGACATGATCGAAGATACCGCCATGACCCTGGCCAAGCTTAAAAACGAAGCAGCGAAAGCTGCCTAAGGCAAAACCGGGGGTGGCTCATGGCGACCCCAGTGTGAATTTTGGAGAAATTGCATGAATCTGGATAAAGCAACGATTGCCAAACTGGCAGAGCACCTGGAAACCTGTGAATTGGAAGCGCGCGATACGCCGAAAATCACGGATGAATACCCGAACATGGATTTCGAGGATGCCTACGCCATCCAGGAAGCCATCAAGCAAAGAAAAATTGCCCGGGGCACCCGGATTACCGGCTTTAAGGCGGGGCTGACTTCACACGCCAAAATGAAGCAAATGGGCGTCGCCATGCCCGTGTTTGGTTTCATTACCGATTACGGCACCATCATGGACGGCGGGGAAGTGAAAACCTCGGAATTGATCCACCCCAAAGTCGAGCCGGAAATTGCGTTTGTGACCAAAGCGCCGCTGCGCGGCCCCGGGTGCCATATCGCCGCTGTGCTGGCGGCAACGGATTTTGTCTTGCCCGGCATTGAGGTGATCGACTCGCGCTACCGTGATTTCAAGTTTGACCTGAAAAGCGTGATTGCGGACAACACGTCGGCAGCGCGCTATGTGGTGGGCGGGGGCATCAAGTCGCCATCCAACGTGGATATGCGCACCACCGGCGTGGTGCTGGAAAAAAATGGCGAGCCCGTGGCTTTTGGCGCAGGTGCCGCGGTGCTCAATCACCCGGCCACGGCGATTGCCATGCTGGCCAACCACCTGGGCGCACGCGGCGAAGAAATTCCAGCGGGCTCATTGATCCTGTCTGGCGGCATTACCGAAGCCGTGGCGGTTAAGGCAGGCGATGCGATCACCTTGCGCGTGCAGGGTATGGGCAGCATTTCATTGCGCTTCGTTTAAGGGGATAGACATGCCGATTGCACAGATCAACATCATGGAAGGGCGCGACGATGAGAAAAAAGAGCGCCTGATTGCGGAGGTCACCGATGCGATTTGCCGTAGCCTGGAAGTCAAGCCGGAAACCGTGCGCGTGATGATCAACGAAATGCCCAAACAGCACTTTGGCATTGGCGGCGTCAGCGCCAAAAAGCTGGGCAGATAAGTACCTGCCAAACACTCGCTTTAAGCCCGGGAAGGCATGTCCATAGGATGACTTGTCATCCATTCAAACAACAGGACGAACATGCCTTCCCTTTCTGTTTCACCCAATGCAATTAACCTGGAAACCCCGGTTGCCCACGTAAGCGGCGATGCACGCCGCTTTGCAGGCGTGGACCGCCTGTATGGCGCAGGCGCAGCGGCGCGGGCAAGCGCTGCGCATATGGTGGTGGTGGGCATTGGCGGTGTGGGTTCGTGGGCAGCGGAAGCCCTGGCCAGGTCGGGCGTGGGGCAGATTACCCTGATTGATCTGGATCACATTGCCATATCCAATATCAATCGGCAGGTCCATGCCTTGGAAGATACTTTAGGCGCGGCCAAAGTCGTGGCGATGGCTGCGAGAATTCGGGAAATCAACCCCGCATGCCAAGTGAATTGTGTGGAAGAATTCGTTGACGAAGCCAATGTGGCCGCGTTGATTCCCCGATGCGATGCGGTGATTGACGCTATTGACCATGTGCGCGCCAAAGCCGCCTTGATTGCTTACTGCCGGCAACAAAAAATCGCCATTGTCACAACGGGCGGCGCAGGCGGGCGGTTGGACCCGACGCAGGTTCAGGTAGCCGATTTGTCGCGTACCACGCAAGATGCGCTGGCTTCCAAGGTGCGCGCACGCTTGCGCAAGGAATATGGATTCACGCGCGACCCGAAAAAGAAGTTTGGCGTTGCCTGCGTGTTTTCTCCAGAACAAATCCGTCGGCCGCTGAGCGGGTGCGCGGTGGCTGAAGTGACGGGCGCTATGGCAAAGAATTTCGCAGTGGACGGTTTGGACGGCAGCGCAGGCTTGTCCTGCGCAGGCTATGGCTCATCCGTTGCGGTCACTGCGGGGTTTGGTTTTGCTGCGGCGGCCAAGGTGCTGGCCGGTATACTGCTGCCATCATGACCATAGCCATGGCACATCCTGCCCAAGCTGAAAATTCCTTGCCTGTGATTTTGATCACGGGCGCCGCCCGGCGCGTGGGCGCGGAGATTGCGCGCGCCCTTCATGCGGCAGGCGCGCGCGTGGCCATTCACTATCACACAGCAACAAACGAAGCGCGGGCGCTCGCCGCGTCGCTAAACGCGGAGCGGTCGGGTTCCGCCGCGTCTTTTGCGGCAAATTTGCTTGAGCTGGATGAATTGCCGGACCTGATAGCCAACGTGGTTGATCACTTTGGGCGACTGGATGGCCTGGTGAATAACGCCTCGTCGTTTTATTCCACAAAAGTCGGCGCTACCGATGCGGCGGCATGGGACGATCTCATCGGCACCAACCTCAAAGCACCGCTGTTTTTGGCCCAGGCCGCAGCGCCACAGTTAAAAATGCACCATGGCTGCATGGTAAATATAACGGACGTGCACGCAGAGCGTCCGCTTAAAGGTTACGCGGTGTATTGCGCAGCCAAAGCCGGTTTGCTGGGGCTCACGCGCGCCTTGGCCGTTGAACTGGGCCCTGAAGTCCGTGTGAATGCCGTCGCCCCCGGTGCGGTGGTCTGGCCGGAGCGGATGGATGATTTTTCGCTGGCCGAGCGCGATGCGATTATTGGACACACCTTATTGAAGCGCGTCGGTTCAGCCGTTGACATTGCCCGCGCTGTGCGCTTTTTAGTGTTTGATGCGCCGTATGTCACGGGCCAGACCATCACCGTGGATGGCGGAAGATCGGCTCACTTGTAAAATTATTTGCCACGTCAGACAACCTTGCCCAAAACGAAAATGAATGCGCCACTTACAGCACGCCAGGCCAACAAACCGGCGCATGAAGCCAATAAGCTTGCCAAGCGCTTGCGCCGCCAGGCCGGGCAGGCGATTGCAGACTTCAACATGATCAGCGCGGGCGATCGGGTGATGGTGTGCCTGTCCGGCGGCAAGGATTCATACGCCATGCTCGACCTGCTGTTGCACCTGCGCGAGCATGCGCCGATAGATTTCGAGGTCATCGCGGTGAATCTGGATCAAAAGCAGCCGGGCTTTCCGGCGGACGTGTTGCCGCGTTATTTGACCGCGCTCGGCATACCGTTTCATATCGAAAACGAGGACACCTACAGCATCGTCAAGCGCGTGATTCCGGAAGGTAAAACGACCTGTTCGTTGTGCTCGCGGCTGCGGCGCGGGGTGTTGTACCGTGTGGCGGACGAATTGGGGGCGACTAAAATTGCGCTGGGGCATCACCGCGACGATATTTTGCAAACCTTGTTTTTAAATATGTTTTTTGGCGGCAAATTAAAATCCATGCCGCCCAAATTGGTCTCCGACGATGGCCGCCACATGGTGATACGTCCCCTGGCCTATTGCGCAGAAAGCGACCTGGAAGCGTGGGCTGCGCTGCGTGAATTTCCGATTATCCCGTGCGACTTGTGCGGTTCGCAGCCCAACCTGCAACGCCAGCAGGTCAAGCGCATGTTGAACGGCTGGGAAAAGCAGTTTCCCGGGCGGATTGAAACCATGTTTCGCAGCTTGTCCAACGTGGTGCCCTCGCACTTGCTGGATCCTAAACTATTCAACTTTGCGGATTTGGCCATCACCGGCGAGCCTGACGCGGAAGGCGACCGCGCGTTTGATCCGCTTGAATTTCCGCCGGCAGCGCCAGTAGGCGTGGCAGCAACGATGAACATAACTGTAAAGGACGAAAGATGATCGCCCAAAAGCTGCCCGCGCGACATGGTTTATTGTGGGTCGCCGCCGCATGGCAATTGCTGCGGCGTTATCCGCGCCAGCTCACCAGCATGACAATGTTATATTTCCTGATCGTGCTGCTGGTGAATTTGATTCCCTACATTGGCCCGTTTTTGCTGCCCTTGGCGCTGCCGACGCTAACCGTGATATTGGCCAACGCCTGCCGCACGCTGGATAGCAACCAAGAGTTGACGCAAGAACAGCTAAGCCATGGCATCAAGGAGCAGCGCATCCACCTGTTGCGCTTGGGCGGCTTGCATTTGTTGGGCTCGGTGCTGCTGTTGTTGGCCAGTCAGCCGTTGATGCAGCAACTCAATCCTGGGCAAGCGCAAAGCGCTGCCGGTTCGTCCGATACCATTTTTCATTTGGTCCTGTTTTTATTCGTCGCCAGCCCGATTTTGATGGCTTTCTGGTTTGCGCCTTTGCTCACCGCATGGCATGGCTTGCATGCCCTGAAAGCCCTGTTTTTCAGTTTCATTGCCAGTTGGCGCAACATGTCCGCTTTTTTGGTTTATGGCCTGGTGGTGATGGGTGTCGGCGTGTTTCTGCCCGGTTTGCTGATCGTGATTGGCGGCCTGATTTTCCCCCAGCTCGTCGGCATGCTGGCTGTCATGGCGCAGATGGCCCTGGTGATGCTGATCGGGCCAGTGCTGGTCGCCAGTATCTACATTTCCTACCGCGATGTCTTTGTTGCGCCCAGCGGGGCCAATGGCGCTTTAAGTGCGGATGAAAGCCCGAACCTGCCTCCCGGACCGTGATTTGGTGAAGGCAGCCCCGGCACAGGGCGCGTTGGCGTCAATGGATGGCGATGCTATTGGCATTCTGGGGGGGACGTTTGACCCGATCCACATCGCGCACTTGCGCCTGGCAATCGAAGCGCACGAGGCTTTGTCGTTAGCGCAAGTGCTGTTTGTGCCAGCAGGCCAGCCGCCCTTGCGCCATGCGCCTGAAGCCAGCGCAAATCAGCGTTTGGCGATGGTTGCGCTGGCGCTGGCCGGCATGCCTGAGTATGCAAATGTATTTACGCTGGATGACACGGAAGTCGTGGCGCGCAGCCCAAGCTATACCGTCACGACGCTCGCCCGTTTGCGCGCCCATTTTGGCCCCGCGCGGCCTTTGGTGCTGCTCATGGGCGAAGACGCATTTGCCAAGCTGCCTTTGTGGCATCGCTGGGAAGAGCTGTTTTCCCTGGCGCATATTGCGGTGGCTACCCGGCCTGGGCAGGGGCACGATGCAGCGGCGCAAGCTTTATCCTTGCGGGCCAATGAAGACAGCCGGGGGGGCTCAGGAAAAGTCGGCCCTGGCGGGACGGCGGCAACATGGCTTCTACCTGCGGTAAGCGAGCGTTTTGGCTTGCCAGCCGACATAGAAAAAACCGCTGCCGGGCGGATTGTGCCGTTTGCCATTACCCCGCTGGCGGTCTCGGCCACCTTGATCCGCCAGCGCCTGGCGGCCGGGAAAAGCATACGCCATTTGGTATCGGACAGCGTTCTCGACTATATTGCAACTCATTCTATTTACTGAACAATCCATGGACATCAAGAAACTGCAAAAAATTATTGTTGATGCGCTCGAAGACATCAAAGCCAAAGATATTGAGGTGCTCAATACCAGCAAGCTCACACCGATGTTTGACCGCATGATTATCGCTAGCGGCGACTCCAGCCGCCATGTGAAATCGCTGGCCAGCAACGTGTATGACAAAGTCAAGGAAGCCGGTGGCGAAGTGATTGGCATCGAGGGCGAAGACACCGGGGAATGGGTGCTGGTGGATGCGGCTGACATCATCGTGCATGTCATGCAGCCGGCCATACGCGCGCACTACAACCTTGAAGAGCTGTGGCAAAGCGTGCCCAAGCGCAGCAAAAAGGCAGCAGAAGAATAACCATGCGCGTGGCTGTGCCAGGCGGTGATTGCTTTGCCCGATGCCATTCTGTTGCCTTGTGTGCGCATGGGGCATGTGAATAATGCTGCGGGTTTGACGGCATGAAGCTGATTGTCGCCACAGTCGCTGCGCGCCCGCCCGCCTGGGTTGTGGCGGGATGGGATGATTATGCCAAGCGCATGCCACGGGAGTTGCCCCTTGGCCTGTTGGAAATCAAGCCCGAACCGCGCACGACCGGCAAGACGCCCGCGGCGATGATGGCCGCAGAGGCCATGCGCCTCGAATCCGCCCTGCCAGCGAATTGCCATCGTGTGGTGCTGGATGAACAGGGAGAAGCCGTCACCACCTGCCAGCTGAGCGAGCGCTTGGCACGCTGGATGGGGGGTGGGCGAGACGTGGCTTTTGTCATCGGCGGCCCGGATGGCCTGGCGCCCAGCATTAAAAGTTCAGCGCACGACACATTGCGGTTGTCCAGCCTGACCTTGCCGCACGCCATGGTGCGCGTGCTTCTGGCTGAAGCCCTGTACCGGGCATTAAGCGTCATTAAAGGACACCCTTACCACCGTGAGTAAAGTTTATGCTGGATGACCGAATTTATCTTGTCTCGCGCAGCGTTCGCCGCCGCGAATTGTTGAATCAGGTTGGCATTCGCTTTGAGTTGATGCTTTTGCGCTCGGTGAGCCGGCAGGAGGATGAGGTGGATGAAACCTGGCAGGCAGGCGAAACCCCCGAGGTGTATGTACAGCGCGTAGCAGAGGCCAAGGCCCGGTTTGGCGTGCAGCTTTTGATGTACCGGCGCATGCCCAGGCGTTTTGTTCTTGCCGCCGATACCGCGCTGGATCTGGATGGGGAAGTGATTGGCAAGCCAAAGGATACGAACGATGCCATCTCCATATTGCGCCGCTTGTCTGGCCGGACGCACAAGGTATTGACCTCAGTTGCCGTGGCCGCGCCGCAGGATGCGGAACCCAGAATCAAGTCGTTCCTGTCGGTAAGCGATGTCACTTTCCGCAAGCTCGATGAAGAGGAAATCCTGCGCTATGTGTATAGCGGCGAACCGATGGATAAAGCCGGTGCCTACGCCATCCAGGGCAGGGCGGCGAGTTTTGTGCGGGCAATTAACGGCTCATACAGCGGCATTGTGGGCCTGCCCTTGTGCGAGACCGTATTGATGCTGCGCGAACTGGGCTTTACTGTTTAGTTCCATCTGGTTTTTACTCAAGCAAAGGGTGCAGGCACGTGGCTGAACAGTTTCTGATTAACTTCACCCCGCAAGAAACGCGTGTGGCCTCTTTGCAGCAGGGTGTCGTGCAAGAGATCCACATCGAGCGCAACAACAGTTGTGGCGTGGTCGGCAACATTTACCTCGGCCGTGTTATACGCGTGCTGCCCGGTATGCAATCTGCATTTATCGACATCGGCCTGGAGCGCTCCGCGTTTTTGCACGCGGCGGATATCTGGGAAGAGCGTACCGCGCAGGGTGGGGAGCCGCGGCCGATTGAACAAGTGTTGAGCGCCGGGCAATCATTGCGCGTGCAAGTGCAAAAAGACCCTATCGGCACCAAAGGTGCGCGCCTGACCACGCAAATTTCCATTGCCGGCCGGCTACTGGTGTATTTGCCGCAGGACGATCACGTCGGCATTTCGCAACGGATTATTGACGAAGAAGCGCGCGAAAAATTGCGCAGCCGAATTCAGGCGCTATTGTCGCCAGAAGACCGTGGCGGCTTTATCTTGCGCACCGTGGGCTGCGAAGCCACGGATGAAGAATTGGCCGCTGACATTGCCTATTTGCGGCGTATCTGGCAAGAGATAAAGCAACGCAGCGTGGGCATGTTCCCGCCCGTGTTGCTGCACCATGACCTCACCTTGGCGCAACGTGTGCTGAGAGACTTGGTGACGGAGGATACCGCCACTGTTTTGATTGACTCGCGCGAAAACTTTCAGAAATTGAAAACCTTCGCGCAAGAATATGTGCCGCAAGTGAATGACCGCTTGACGCACTACACCGGCGAGCGCCCGCTGTTTGAGTTGCATGGCATTGAGGACGAAATCCAGAAAGCGCTCGCGCGGCGTGTTGATTTGAAATCCGGCGGCTATCTGATTTTTGATCAAACCGAAGCCATGACCACGATAGACGTGAACACCGGCGGCTTTGTGGGCGCAAGAAACTTTAACGACACGATTTTCAAAACCAATCTGGAAGCCGCTTTAACTGTCGCGCATCAACTCAGGCTGCGCAATTTGGGCGGCATTATCATTGTCGATTTTATCGACATGGATGATGGGCAACATCAGGCCGCCGTGCTGGATGAATTCAAAAAAGCCCTGGCGTCTGACCGCACGCGCGTCTCGGTGTCGGAGTTCACGCAATTGGGCTTGATAGAGATGACCAGAAAGCGTACCCGGGAGAGCCTGGCGCATGTGCTGTGCGAGCCATGCCCCATCTGCGGCGGGCGTGGCGAGATTAAAACCGCACAAACCGTGTGTTATGAAATTCTGCGTGAGCTATTGCGCGAAGCCCGCCAGTTCGCCGCCCGCGAGTTGCGCGTGATTGCCGCGCCTGCCGTGATCGACATGTTTTTAGAAGAAGAAGCGCAAGCGCTCACTATGCTGTCCGACTTCATTGGCCGCCCCGTCTCGCTGCATCCTGAAAGCGGCTACATGCAAGAGCAATTCGACATTGTGCTGATGTAAGGCTAAAATGCGCAGCCTGATCAAAAACAGGCTCGGTAGGGCAGTTTCCAGCCAACTGAAAGAAAGTGCGGGCGTCGTATAACGGCATTACTCCAGCTTCCCAAGCTGATAACGAGGGTTCGACTCCCTTCGCCCGCTCCACGCATCTAAATGTCCAGTGAGGTTTGCGGGGCGAGTTGCCAGGCCTTGGCAATGGCGGGGCAGCGAATGAAGTGGCCAGCAAATCAAAACCATCGGGCATATTCACTGGCGCCAGCACAAGGTAATCACGCGCCATTGCAGGGGGCATTGGCTTCCCGTCAAGTTGGGTTTGCGCAGAAGTTGCTGGATTAGTCATGGCGCGTGAGCTCTTCCAGGGTGTTGATGTTGCGAAACGTGGCGGCATCAAAATCCACCCAGCAGTGCTTGAGCGTGTTTTGCCAGTCGAGTACTTTGCGCTGGTGGTCGCCAAGGTAAGCCGTGAGTTGCGGCAACACGGTGCGGCGGATGAGGCAGTGCAGGGGTTCCGCACGGGCTGCTGTGCGGGCGACGGCAATGTCCGCGTCGTGGCTGTTCAATTCAGCGACAAGACGTGCGATCAGATCATGCGGCAGGTTGGGCGCATCGCAAGGTACGGTGGCCACCCAGGGTGTTTGGGCGTGGGTTAAGGCAGCATGGATGCCCGCAAGCGGACCTGCATAGTCGGGCATTTGGTCGGGCAGGACGGGGTAGCCAAAGGCTGCATAGCGCTCAAGGTTACGGTTCGCGCTGATGAGGAGGCGATGGACCTGGGGTTTCAAGTGGCCAATCGCCCAGGCAACCAGCGGGCGGCCATGAAAATCCTGCAAACCTTTGTCCACGCCGCCCATGCGCAGCCCTTGGCCACCTGCGAGGATCACACCGGTAATCTGTTCGGTGTTCACAGTGCAGTGGCTAAGGCTGTGATTGAGATGGGCGAAGCAGGGCAGGCCTAGCCGAGTTGATTCACATCGCGTACGGCGCCGGTGTCTGCCGAGGTGGTGAGCGCTGCATAGGCTTTGAGCGCGGCGGAGACTTCGCGTTGCCGACCAACGGGCTTCCAGGCTTTGGCGCCGCGTGCTTCCATGGCTTGCCGCCGTGCTGCCAGCGCCGACTTTTCGATGATCAGGTTAATGGTGCGGTTCGGAATGTCAATCGCTATGGTGTCGCCTTCTTCCACTAGGCCAATGGCGCCGCCAGCAGCGGCTTCCGGCGAGGCATGGCCAATGGACAAGCCGGACGTGCCGCCGGAAAAGCGCCCGTCGGTGAGCAAGGCGCATTCCTTGCCCAGCCCTTTGGATTTGAGGTAGCTCGTGGGGTAAAGCATTTCCTGCATGCCGGGACCGCCTTTGGGGCCTTCGTATACGATGACGACGATGTCGCCCGCAATGATTTGATCGGCGAGAATTTTCTCGACCGCTTCTTCTTGCGATTCACAACGACGTACGCGGCCGGTGAATTTCAGGATGGAGTCATCCACACCGGCGGTTTTAACGATGCAGCCTTTTTCCGCAATGTTGCCGAACAGCACGGCCAGGCCGCCATCTTTGGAGTAGGCGTTGGCGGCGTCGCGGATGCAGCCGTGGCTTCTGTCCATGTCCAGCTCGGGGTAGCGCCGGTCTTGCGAAAACGCCGTTTGCGTGGGGATGCCGCCGGGCGCTGCGCGGAAGAATTCGAACACGTCCGTGCTATGCGCGCGCATCACGTCCCAGTGGTCAATGGCCGCGCCCATGGTTTTTTCATGTACGGTGGGAATGTCGCGATGAATCAATCCGGCACGGTCCAGCTCGCCCAGAATGCCCATCACGCCACCTGCGCGGTGCACGTCTTCCATGTGATATTCCTGCGTGGCCGGTGCCACTTTGGCCAGGCAGGGCACATGGCGCGAAAGGCGGTCAATGTCCTGCATCGTGAAGTTAGTGCCCGCTTCTTTTGCGGCTGCCAGAAGATGGAGCACCGTGTTGGTTGAGCCGCCCATGCTGATGTCCAGCGTCATGGCATTTTCAAACGCCTTGAACGAGGCCACATTGCGCGGCAATACACTGGCGTCGTCCGCTTCATACCAGCGTTTGCACAGGTCAACCACTAGGCGTCCGGCACGCAAAAAGAGCTGTTTGCGGTCGGCATGCGTGGCCAAAAGCGAGCCATTGCCGGGGAGTGACAAGCCCAGCGCTTCAGTCAGGCAATTCATCGAATTCGCCGTGAACATGCCCGAACATGAGCCGCAGGTGGGGCAGGCGGAACGCTCCATGTCGGCCACATCGGCATCAGTGTTGTGAGAATCGCCCGCTTCGATCATGGCGTCGATCAAGTCCACTTTGCGGAACTTGCCGTGCCATTGCACCTTGCCCGCTTCCATTGGCCCGCCGGAAACAAACACCACGGGGATGTTGAGGCGCAGCGCGGCCATCAGCATGCCGGGGGTGATCTTGTCGCAATTGGAAATGCATACCATGGCATCCGCACAATGCGCATTGACCATGTATTCGACCGAATCGGCAATTAACTCGCGCGAGGGCAAGGAATACAACATGCCGCCGTGCCCCATGGCAATGCCATCATCTACCGCGATGGTGTTGAATTCCTTGGCCACACCGCCTGCGGCTTCAATTTCACGCGCGACGAGCTGCCCCATGTCTTTCAAATGCACATGGCCGGGTACGAATTGGGTGAAGGAATTGACCACGGCAATAATGGGTTTGCCAAAGTCGTTTTCCTTCATGCCGGTGGCGCGCCAGAGTGCGCGGGCACCCGCCATGTTGCGGCCGTGGGTGGAGGTACGTGAACGATAAGCAGGCATGGGATTCTCCGGTGGTGCGGCAAGGCGCGCGCACGTTGTGTCTTAGAATGGGAATTCTAGCGCAAGGCTTTACTCGCCGACTTAACTTTACCCACTACACGAAAAACACATATCGCCTATGTTGATCCACCCTCAGTTTGACCCTGTCGCCATTCATCTTGGCCCTTTGGCTGTGCGCTGGTATGGCTTGATGTACCTGGCCGGATTCATGGCGTTTTTATGGCTAGGCAAGCGGCGCGCAAAAACGCAGGCTTGGCATGCAATGACGCCAATTGACCTGGATGATTTGCTGTTTTATGGCGTGCTGGGTGTGGTGCTGGGCGGGCGCCTGGGGCAGGTGATTTTTTATGAGCCCGCTTATTTTCTGGCGCATCCGCTGCAGATTTTCGCGGTCTGGCAGGGCGGCATGAGTTTTCATGGCGGCTTTTTGGGCGTGCTGGTGGCCATGTTTATCTGGGGCAAAAAGCATGACAAAAGCTTTTTTCAAGTCACCGACTTCATTGCGCCGTTAGTTCCATTAGGCTTGATGGCCGGGCGCATTGGCAACTTCATCAACGGTGAGCTGTGGGGGCGCGTGGCGGAGGCCACATTGCCCTGGGCGATGGTGTTTCCACAGGTGGATAACTTGCCGCGCCATCCGTCGCCGCTGTATCAGGCTGCAGGCGAGGGCTTGCTGCTGTTCATCGTGTTGTGGATTTTTTCGGCACGGCAACGCGGGATTGGGCGCGTGTCAGGATTTTTTCTTATTGGTTACGGTGTGTTGCGCGCTGCGGCGGAATTTTTTCGTGAGCCGGATGCGGGCATTTTCGGCATGTCTTACACCATCAGCATGGGGCAATGGCTCAGCCTGCCGATGATTGCGGTGGGCCTGTGGTTGTGCCTGCGGAAAGTGCCCGGACGCGCCAAGAAATAAGTGAATAAGTCGGCGCTGGTGACACGGCGACGAACTGAAATCGAGACGCAATTGTGACGCCAATGCCATCTGCTTCAGCGCCCTGCCATGGTCAAAAAAGGGAAGAATGGCGTTGCTTTTTGCCAAGGCAACAAGCTAATGGCAGCTTAGCGAAAAACCACCGTCTTGTTGCCATGCACCAGCACGCGGTCTTCCAAATGGTAGCGCAGGCCGCGCGCGAGCACGGTTTTTTCGATGTCCTTGCCATAACGCACCATGTCTTCGACCGAATCCGAGTGGTCGATGCGGATCACATCCTGCTCGATGATCGGCCCCTGGTCGAGGTCGGCGGTGACGTAATGGCAAGTCGCGCCAATGAGTTTGACGCCGCGCGTGTAGGCTTGGTGGTAAGGCTTGGCGCCGACGAAGGAAGGCAAAAAGCTGTGGTGGATGTTGATGATGCGTCCGGCATAAGCCGCGCACAGCTCGGGCGATAAAATCTGCATGTAGCGGGCGAGCACCATGGTGTCGCCTTTTGCCTCGTCAAACAAACGGTGCACCTCGGCATACGCTGCAGGCTTGTTGTCCGGCGTGACGGGTACGTGATGAAACGGAATGCCGTGCCATTCCACAAAGCCTTTGAAGGTGTCGTGGTTGGAGATCACACAGGCGATATCAATGTTCAACTCCTGCGCCTGCCAGCGTGCGAGCAGGTCGTACAGGCAGTGTTCCTGTTTGCTGACCATGATCACTACACGCTTTTTGACAGCGGAATCGTTGATGCGCCAGTCCATGCGCAATGCATTCGCGATCGGGGTGAAGCGGCGGCGAAACTCATCCAGCGAAAAGGGCAGTGAATCCGCTTTGACTTCGATGCGAATGAAATAGCGGCCATCAATCGCATCGGCATGGAAACTGGATTCAAGGATCCAGCCCTGGTGTTCCGCGATAAAACCGGTGACGCGCGCGATGATGCCGACTTGATCCGGGCATGAGGCGCTGAGCGTGTAAAAGCGCTGGGTGTGCATCAGGCGAGCGAGGCAATTCTGGTGGCGGCGGAATCAATTTCAGCGCGCAATGCAGCGTAATTCATGGCGACGGGAAATTGCGGAAATTCATCGATCACATTCTGTGGCGGATGAAACAAAATGCCGGCGTGGGCTTCGATCAGCATGGCCGTATCGTTGTAGGAGTCGCCTGCGGCAATGACATCAAAGCGCAGTTCCTTAAAGCGCTGCACGGCTTCTTTTTTCTGGTTGGGCATACGCAAATGGTAATTCACCAAAAAGCCCGCCGCATCGGCTTCGAGCTTGTGGCAGAACAAGGTGGGCATGCCTAATTGCGCCATCAAGGGCATGGCGAATTCGTAGAAGGTATCGGACAAGATGATGACCTGGAAGTCGCGGCGCAACGCGTCAAGAAATTCTTTTGCACCAGTTATCGGGCACATTTCGGCAATCACTTTTTGAATATCCGGCAGCCCCAGCTTGTGGGTTTTAAGCAAGTCCAGGCGATAGGCCATCAGCTTGTCATAGTCCGGCTCATCGCGCGTGGTACGGCGTAATTCGGTAATGCCAGTACGATTGGCAAATTCAATCCAGATTTCAGGGACCAGCACCCCTTCGAGGTCAAGACAAACAAGTTGCACGGTAATTCTCCAAAAGTTATATGGCGCGGTGCAGCCAAATCGCTTACGCTACAAGGCCGCCGAAGCTTCGCTTTGGTGAAGCGTCATGCGGTACGTAAAGTGCCAAGCGGATGCACTGAAATCGAAAGGCGCGATTTTACCCATTTGCAGGGAGTTGCGACGTGGAGGCCCTATGCATCGGATAGTTGACCGCTGGTAAAGTTGCTGATGCGGTATGCGGCGAAGAATCTTATAAGCTGGATTGCTATTGATGATTCCGGGTTGATGGCCAGTGGCGGTGATTGATTGTCACTGGCAAATTTCGCGGCGGCTTCACAGTTGCGCACGCACCCAGTGTTCAATGGCATCGGCGGGCATGGCGCCTGACTGTCGTGCGGCTTCAATATCACCCTTGAACAAAATCAGGGTGGGAATGCTGCGGATGCCAAAGCGTGCGGCCAGCGCAGGGTGCGCTTCGGTATCCACTTTGCCTAAGCGCACTTGCGGTTCGAGTTTTTGCGCAGCGGCGGCAAAGGCGGGCGCCATGGTGCGGCACGGCCCACACCAGGGTGCCCAGAAATCCACCAGCAGTGGCAAGGCGGAGCGCCCGGCATGGCGGCTAAAGTTGGCTTCAGCCAGGACAACAGGCGCGCCGGAAAACAGCGCTTGCTTGCACTGGCCGCATGTGCCGGTTTTATCCCCTGCCAGAAGGCGCGCGGTTGGCAGGCGGTTCAACGTGTGGCAATGCGGGCAGGCAATAATTTGTGTGTCAGGCGTTGATGGGTTAGGCATGTTGGGCTTTCCTCGGTTGTATGATTCTGCGGGTTAACTGTGGGCAAAGGGGATGAAATCAAGCGTGTCAGCGAAATGAAAAAAGCAGCGAGAATAGTCGGGTGCTCCGTGCCTGAAACCATTGCCGCGCTGCATTACGCCCGCTGCCTTCAGCGTGCATTATTTGCTTCTCCACGTGTACCCCCAATGAATTTTTCAGCGTATGAATAAAAACGTCGCCACCTCTGTGTTTCCGATTTTGCTCCCATACGCATTCGGTTATTTTTTGTCTTATCTGTTGCGTAACGTGAATGCGGTGATTGCGCCTGATCTTGCCCGCGAGATGGGTTTGAGCGCGGCGGACTTAGGTTTGCTCACGAGCGCCTATTTGATCGGTTTTGCCATCGTGCAATTACCTTTGGGCGTGGCGCTGGACAAGTGGGGCGCACGGCGGGTGGAGTCCGCTTTGCTGGTGATCGCAGCGCTCGGCTGCGTGGGTTTTGCCTTGGGAAAAACGCCCTGGCATTTGGCCCTGGCGCGTGGCTTCATCGGCATTGGTGTATCGGCTTGCTTGATGGCCGCATTCAAGGCATTTTCGCAATCTTTTCCGCCCTTGCGGCAGGCCTCGTTAAATTCATCCATTATGGTCGCCGGTGGTTTGGGCGGGCTCACGGCCAGCGCGCCGCTGAGCTTGGTTTTACCCTTGGCCGGTTGGCGCGTCATTTTCTTCTGTGTGGCAGGCTTGGTGTTGATTGCTGCCTACTTGATCCGCAAAACACCGGAAAGCTTGCAAACCTCAGCGCCCGTGCCTTTACCGGAGCTCATCAAAAGTCTGGGCAGCATTTTCGCGTCCCGCGTGTTTTGGCGGTATGCCCCGCAAACGGCCTTGTTGATTGGCGGTTTTGTGTCGATCCAAGGTCTGTGGGCGATGCCCTGGTTGCTTGGGGTCAATGGCTATTCGTACCAAAGTGCCGCGATTCACATCCTGTTGTTAAGCCTGACTTTAACCATAGGCTATTTTTTGATTGCCACGCAAATTGCCAAATTGATCAAGCGCGGCTTAACGGTGGAGCGCTTGTTTTCCTGGGGTGCGAGTGCGGCCTTGGTGGTTTCTGCCTTGTTGATTCTTGGGATCGGCGAGAGCCATGTGTTGTGGATTTTGTATGGCTTTTTTTGCGCCAGTTTCAATCTGATTTATTCCGCCCATGCCAGCCATTACCCCATGCATTTATCTGGCCGTGCGAATGCGTGCGTTAATCTCACCGTGTTTGTTGGCGGCTTTGCCTTGCAATGGGGTTTTGGGCTGGTGGTAGATAGCGGGCTCGCGCACGGGTTTGCCCGCAAAGAGGCTTTGCAGGTCGCTTGGGGCGGCTTGCTGATTTTGCAGGTGGCAAGTCTGATCTGGTTTATGCTGAGCAAATCGTGGACCGGCGCAAAAGGGAACGATGGGCGTTAGGGTGGCTTGGGCGGCCAGTCCGCCAAATGACAGGGAGCGATTTGAATAATGTCTGATACATCGGCAACAGATGGTTTGCGTGGCGCTGGCGGGCCTGAAAAAGGCGTGCTCAGTGGCATTACCGTGCTGGATTTATCGCGCCTGATTGCCGGGCCTTACAGCGCGATGGTGTTGGCGGACCTGGGTGCGCGAGTGATCAAAGTGGAGGCCATCACGGGCGAGGATGGACGGCATTTTGGCCCGCCGTTTTATGACGAATCGAGCGTGACTTTCATGGCCTGCAATCGCGGCAAGGAATCCATCGCGCTGGATTTGCGCACAGTCGAGGGCAAGGCGATTTTGGCCAGGCTTATTGCCCAAGCGCAGGTATTGGTGCATAACTTTCGCCCGGATTTTACCGGGCGCTACGGCCTTGCTTATGACAACGTCAAAGCCATCAACCCGGAAATTATTTACTACGCCATCACGGCCTTTGGCGAGTCCGGGCCAGCAAGGCTAAAGCCTGCGGTGGATAGCGTGATTCAAGGCCTGGCAGGCGGCTTTTTTGCCAGCGGTGAAGAGACCGATCCGCCTATCCGTGTGGGCTTGCCTATCGTGGATGTCGCTTCCGGCATGTGCGGTGCGGTGGGGGTGCTGGCGGCGATTATGCACTGGCAAAAAACCGGGCAAGGACAGCGCGTTGAACTGGCTTTGATCGATACCATGTTCAATTTGATGACCTCGAAAATCGGCGAATTCGCCATCACAGGCCGCGCGCCGGCGCGGGAAGTGAATTTGCCGATTGCCGTTCCCAGCCGCCATTTTCAGGGCAGTGACGGGAATTACTTTAGCGTGTCTATCGTCAATGAATCCGCTTTCAAGCGCTTTTGCCAGGTGATCGGCCGGCCAGCATGGCTGGATGATCCACGCTATGCCAAAAACGCCGCGCGCGTGGAAAATCGGCGTGCGTTGTTATCGGAATTAGAAGCGGTTTTTGCGGCTCAACCGGCGGCACATTGGGTCAGCCGCTTTGATGCTGCGGACATCCCCTGTGGCCCGGTGAATACCGTGCCGCAAGCGATGGCGGATCCCCTGTTGGCCGGGCGCTTTAGCGCGCATCCCGATATGCCGGGCTTGCCTGTCATCGGCTTTCCGGCGCAGTTGGCCAGTGGCATGTGGCGGGTTGATGAAATGCCACCGCCACCACGCCTAGGCGAGCATACCAAAGGCATACTTTCGGCGCTTGGGTATACGCCGGCGGAAGTCGCTGCGCTGGTTGCGGAAGGCGTGGCGGGGGTGGCGTAAAAAGTTTGTTTGTGCAGCCCTTCGGCAAGCGCCGGGCGAAGGGGCCGGTTCGGGGCAAACTTAAAAAAAGTCGGCGTTGGCAATACGGCGATAGTGTGGCGGGGCAATGCCTGGGCCGGGCGGCCGCTTGGCCCAGGCATTGTTTCAGGGCTTTAAGCGATCACTGTCATGCCGCTGTGGCGCAATAACGCATCCGGCTGGGGTGCGCGGCCACGGAAAGCGGTGAAGGATTCGAGCGCCGGGCGTGAGCCGCCGACGGCCAGAATCTCGCGCCAGAAGCGCTCGCCGGTGGCGGCATCCAGCGTGCTGCCAAGGCTTTGGCTGGCTTCTTCAAAGGCAGCGTAAGCGTCGGCCGACAAGACTTCCGCCCATTTGTAGCTGTAGTAGCCTGCGGCATAACCGCCCGCGAAAATATGCGAAAAGCCATTCGGAAACCGGTTCCATTCAGGGGGCACGAGCACAGCAACTTCACGCCTTACGGCGTCAAGCACTTGCTGCACGGTTTGCCCGCCGCCGGGGGTGTAGTCGCTATGGATGAGCAAATCAAACAGGCTGAACTCAACTTGGCGCAAGAGCTGCAAACCGCTCTGGAAATTTTTCGCGGCCAGCATTTTGTCGTACAGCGCGCGTGGCAAAGGCTCGCCCGTATCCACATGCGAGGTCATGCCGCCCAGCACATCCCACTCCCAGCAAAAATTTTCCATGAACTGGCTGGGCAATTCGACCGCATCCCACTCCACGCCGCGTATGCCGGAGACGGGCAACTCATCGACTTCGGTGAGCAGGTGGTGCAGTCCGTGTCCGCATTCATGGAACAGGGTGATGACATCATCATGGCTGAAGGTTGCCGGGCGCTGATTTTCGCCTTCGCCAAGCGGTGCGGGGAAATTGCAATTCAGGTAGGCAACGGGGGTTTGGATGGTGGCTTGATTGCCGCTTGATAAGCCGGTTTTGGCCGGGTCTGCCGCCAAGCGGCGACGGGTCACCGCTTCATCCATCCACGCGCCGCCACGCTTGGTTTCACGGGCGTAAAGGTCAACGTAAAACTGGCCGATCAATTCACCTGCGCGCTCAATGCGGAAGAACTTGACAGCCGCATCCCACACAGGGGCAGCGTCCGGCAAAATGTTCACGCGATAAAGCGATTCGACCACGCGGAACAAGCCCGCCAGCACTTTATGTTCGGGGAAGTATTGTTTGACTTCATCGTCCGAAAAACTGTAGCGCGACTGGCGCAATTTTTCTGATGCCCAAGCCATGTCCCAGCTCTCCAGTGTGGGTAGACCCAGTTCTGCCTTGGCAAAAGCACGCAACTCGGCTAAATCCTTTTCGGCAAACGGCCGCGCCTTCTTGGCCAGGTCACGTAAAAATTCAGCCACATGCGCGGGGCTGTCGGCCATTTTGGTGGCGAGGGAGACTTCAGCGAAATTAGCGTAACCCAAGAGTTGGGCTTCTTCAGCGCGCAGGGCGAGAATCTGGTCAATCAGGGGGCCGTTATCCCATTCTGTTTTGCCGAATTCCGAGGCGCGGGTGGCCGATGCGCGATACATGCGCGCACGCAGATCGCGGTGGTTGGCGTATTGCAAAATGGGCATGCAGGAGGGCGCATGCAGGGTGAATTTCCAGCCGGGCTTGCCGTCTTTTTCAGCTGCGGCGCGAGCGGCAGCGATGACGTCTTCCGGCAAGCCGGAAAGATCCGCCGCATCGCTTATCCATTCAGCATGGGCGTTGGTGGCGTCCAGCACGTTTTCCGAAAATTTGGCGGCCAGGGCGGAGAGCGTTTCCTGGATTTCCTTAAAGCGCGGTTTTTTGTCTTCGGCGAGCGCTGCGCCAGACAGGCGAAAGTCACGCAACTCATGGTTGATAATGGTTTGCCGTGCGGCGGGTAGCCCGGTAAAGGCTGGACCCGCGGCGAGTGCCTGGTATTTGGAAAACAAGGCCAGGTTTTGCCCCAGATCTGCATAAAAGCTGGAAATTTCAGGCAATAACGCGTTGTATGCTTCGCGCCAGGGCGGGATGTCGTTGACGGAATGCAGGTGGCCAACAATGCCCCAGGCGCGCGAAAGGCGTTCGCCGGCATCCAGCATGGGCTGTACAAAATCGTCCCAAGTGGCTGGGGTGGCTGGTTCAATCAATTGTTGAATGAGCGCACGATTTTCAAGCAGCAGTTGCTTAATGGCCGGGGCGACATGTTCCGGCGTGAGCGTATCAAAATGCGGAAGGCCGGAGAAGTCGAGCAAAGGGTTTTCTGTGGATGGCTTGGTGGGCTGGTTCATGGCGATAATGGCGTTGATATGGGGAATGAGTTGAATAGGCGCGTGGCCTTGGCCAGGGCGAAATGCAGCGCTTGATTATGCCAGCAAGCGCGTCTTATATAATCAAGCGCAATCAATGAATTCACTGTACGCTGGGTTCATCTAGCTTTTGCTAACTTCACCAAAGGATACCCTTTATGAGCACCCGCCACGTTCGTCTTCTTATTCTCGGTTCCGGCCCTGCGGGTTATAGCGCGGCTGTGTATGCCGCCCGCGCCAACCTGAATCCGGTGTTAATTACCGGCATGGCGCAAGGTGGGCAGTTGATGACCACCACGGAGGTGGATAACTGGCCGGCTGACGCGGATGGCGTGCAAGGCCCCGAGTTGATGGCGCGGTTCGAAAAACATGCGGCGCGCTTTAATACGGAAATGATTTTCGATCATATCCACACCGCCAAGCTCACCGAAAAGCCCATCCGCCTGATTGGCGATACGGGTGAATACACGTGCGATGCCTTGATTATCGCGACGGGTGCTTCAGCGCAGTATCTAGGTTTGCCCTCGGAAGAGGCATTTGCCGGCAAAGGGGTTTCCGCTTGCGCCACGTGCGATGGTTTTTTCTACAAGAATCAGGAGGTTGCAGTAGTCGGCGGTGGCAACACGGCGGTGGAGGAGGCGCTGTACCTGGCCAATATTGCCAGCAAGGTGACGGTGGTGCATCGGCGCGATAAATTCCGCGCTGAAAAAATCATGCAGGACAAGCTGCTCGAAAAAGAAAAAGCGGGCAAGGTGGTCATCAAGTGGAATACCACGCTGGATGAGGTGCTGGGCGATAAAACCGGCGTGACCGGCATGCGTGTCAAAAACGTGAAGAGTGGCGGGACGGAAGACATTGCCTTGCAAGGCGTGTTCATCGCCATTGGCCACAAACCGAACACGGAGCTGTTCGTTGATCAGCTGGAAATGCAAAATGGATATATCGTCACCCAATGCGGCCGCCAGGGCAATGCCACGGCAACGTCCATTCCCGGCGTGTTCGCCGCAGGCGATGTGCAGGATCATATCTATCGGCAAGCGGTGACTAGCGCTGGTACGGGCTGCATGGCGGCGCTGGATGCCGAGCGGTATTTGGATAGTCTGGCTTAGCGCTGTACAGGGCGTAGATTCGGCATGAAAGGCTTGCGCAAGTGCGCTGTGTCATCACCGGGCGCAGCGCGCCGGATAGAAGCCTTGCCGCGAGGAAAGGATGGGCGGGGCGGGTTCGCCTCCCCGGCGCTATGTGCGTTAGCGTAGCGCGCAAGTCAAGTGCTTGGCGTTATGCTGAACAGCCTGGCTAAGGTAAGGCCGACTTGCTGGCATGCTTGACGAGGAAGAGCCATGCGTAAACCCTGTGGCGCGAACATATCCCCAGCCAAATCAGCCAAAGTCCAAACCCCGCCATTAAGCATCGAGGCGCAAGCGCTCTTCCGCTCGGCAGTGGCGGATGCGCAGCCTATCGTGTCTGATCGTGTACATCACGAGCCACCGCCGCCACCCGCTATTCCACGCTTGCATTTGCAAGACGAGGCGGCTGCGCTGTTTGAAAGCCTGCATGGCGCGTTAATTTCCGACTTGTTTTTGGAAGGGGGTGATGAGGCCAGCTGGCGACGCAATGGCATATCCATGCGCGTGTTGCGCGATTTGCGGCGTGGCCGCTGGGTGGTGCAAGCATCGCTGGATTTGCATGGCCACACGCGCGATGAAGCGCGCGGTGCGTTAAGCCTTTTCTTGCATGAGTGCCACACCAATGCCCAGCGTTGTGTGCGGATTGTGCATGGCAAAGGCCGACATTCGCCGGGCCGTGAGCCGGTGTTGAAAAGCCTGGTGCCGGGTTGGTTAAGTCAGCGCCGCGACGTACTGGCGTTTTGTCAGGCGCGCACGGCTGATGGCGGCGCGGGCGCACTGATTGTCTTGCTGCAGGCAGTGAGGGACAAGTAGGCTTTGGGCCTTCGGTTTGGGGTTGTGCTGGGTTACGGGAGCGGGGCTTGTTGTACGGGGGGCGCTTCGAACGGAATATCTGCCGACTGCCTTGTACGTAGAAACAGGCTTTCCTGTTGTTTCAGAAAATGCAGCGCTTCTTCACCAGCCACTGGGCGGCTGAACAGAAAACCTTGCATCACATCACAGCCCAGCGCCTCTAAAACAGCCATTTGATCCTGTGTTTCAATGCCTTCGGCAATGAGGTTCATTTTGTAACCTTTTGCCAGTGCGGTAATGGCAGAGACAATCGGATTGGTTTGGTCCGTGTTGACGATTTCCTGCACGAATGACTTGTCGATTTTGATGGTGTGGATAGGGAAATCCCTGAGATAGCCTAGCGAAGAATAGCCGGTGCCAAAATCATCCACTGAAATACTGACGCCAAGCGCGGACAATTCTTTCAGCTTCAAGATGGCATTTTCACGATCGCTCATGATGATGCTTTCGGTGACTTCAATGTCGAGTGTGCTTGCGTTGATAGCGTGTTTTTTAAGCCCTTTTTTTACGAGTTCCAGAAAGTCGTTGCGGGCAATATCCTTGGGCGAGAAATTAACGGACATGCGGATGCCTTTAAATCCGGCATTTTTCCAAAGAGCCAACTCGCGGCAAGCGCGGTCATAAACCCATTCGGTAATTTGCAAGATCAGCCCGGTCTCTTCCGCAAGAGGAATAAATTCATTCGGAGGAATAATGCCGTGCTCTGGATGCTGCCAACGCACAAGTGCTTCCATGCCAACGATACGGCGGCTTTTTGCGCTGATTTGCGGTTGAAAAAACAGGACAAACTGGTCGCCGGCTTCCAATGCGCGTTTTAAATCATTTTCCATCGACAGTTTGCGGTGGAAAATGATGTTCATGTTCGCGTTGTAAAAGAGCACCCCATTCTTGCCTTCCCACTTGACGTGATACATGGCAATGTCGGCGCTTTTTAGCAGGGCTTCGATGGTAATGCCATCGTTGGGATACATGGCTACGCCAATACTGGCAGAAATAAAGACTTCGTGTCCATTGAGCGTGAAGGGACGATTCACTTCAGCCAGCATTTTCTGGGCGAGGCTCAGTGCATTGTCCTTGCTCTTGATGTTCGGCAGCAACACGGTAAATTCGTCGCCACCCAAGCGGGCCAGGGTGTCACCCTTGCGCAAACAGTTTTTCAGCCGCGTGGCCACCATGGTCAGCAACTTGTCGCCGTACATGTGTCCCAGGGTGTCATTGACCCATTTGAATCTGTCCAGATCAATAAACAAGGTCGCAAATTCGAGCTTCTCGCGTTCGGAGGTGGTGATCGTTAGCCCTAAGCGATCTTTCAGCAATGCCCTGTTGGGCAGCCCGGTTAGTGCGTCGTGATAGGCCTGATGGTTGATTTCTTCTTCAATTCTTTTTCGGTCGCTAATGTCGCGCGCGACACCATACGTGCCGAGAAATTCCTCTTTGTCGCGACCTTCCTGCATGATATACAGACCGCGTGATTTGAGCACGATAGTGGCAAAGTTCGTGTCGAAATGACGAAAAGCTTTTGTGGTATTCCTGCATTTCAAGCGGAGTTCGATATTGTGTTTTGTGCGGCTGTCTTTTCTGCGCTCATTGAAGACGAATTTGGCACGGTCGATGTCGTCTTCGTGAATCAAAAATGAATAGTGCTGGCTAATGACTTCGTCTTTATGGAAGCCCAGCGACTTAATCTGGTCATTGATGAAGGTAAAGCGCCCATCCGCATCGACGGTATAAATGATGTCAGGCGAGCTCTCAATCAGGTAACGGTAGAGGCTTTTGGAGTACTCCAGCTTACTGTTGATGAATTGATTTGTTTGCTCAAGACGTTGTCGGTAGGTCGTATTCTCAATGACTTTGAAGAGATGTTCGGGTTCATAGGGTTTCTTGATGAAATCAGCAACGCCATTGCGGAGCGCCTGGATAGCCGAGTCAATGGAGTTATCACCGCTGATGACAATCATGGGCGTCTTGATGCCCATGGCCAGGATTTTTTTTGCGACCTCATGTCCGTTGAGGTCGGGTAAATCAATGTCAAGCAAAATGACATCAAACTTTTCTTCCCCAAGAATCTTCAAGCCATCAGTGCCATTCGTACAGTTTTTTGGATCATAGCCGCGCAGGCGCAACAGCAGCTTGAGACTTTCGCTGAGCCGAGAATCGTCATCAATGACTAAAACCTTCAGGGCAATGGGCGTGGCGCACGCGCTAGCGGGGTTACTTGGAAAGGCCAGAAATTCGTCAATCATTATCGACGTCCCTTGTTTGATGAAACATAGCAGTTTGCTGTTCCTGACAGCATTTGGCGCTAATTATGAAGGAGGAAGACCCGCTGGGACGAGATTTTTTTGATGCCTGCTCAACGCTTGATTGTGTTGTGCGGGCGCAAGACGAATAAATGAATCAAATTCCCAATGACGGGCTGGCATCGATCGGCTTGCGGCATATCCATGTATTAACTGACTACCCATCCACCCATCCTGAAAAAATCCTGGCCGGGGAATATCAGCGCGTTGATCTTTTCAATCTTTAAATTAACGGAATAATCAACTGTACCATGTAATTAGGATTCAATGGGTTACGGGTTGCATTTAAAGCAAAAAGTTTCATTTTTTGGGCGGGTTGAGGGGCAAGATAACCTCAAACGCTGTGCCGACACCCAGGGTGCTTTTACAGGTGATGCTGGCGTTGATATTTTTTAGGATGTCCGCAGAAATTGACAAACCCAAACCTGCGTTCGCGGCGCCTTTTTGCGTTTGCATGGGCAAGAAAATCTGGTTCAGGCGATCTTTAGGAATGCCTGGGCCGGTATCGGTAATGGTAATGGCGGCGGCGCTGTCTCTGCGGTCGTTAATGAGGGTTGCGCTGGTGAGTTTTAGAACGCCCCCATGCGGCATGGCTTCCGCTGCATTTTTGAGTAGATTCATGAAGACCTGTTTGAGGCCGGTCTTGTCCGAGAAGACAAGCGGTATTTCAGCATCCAGTTGTGTTTCCATGTGAATGCCGACTGGATCAAACAAGCTGATTTTGCAAATCGCCAGCAGGTCGCTGATCAACTCATTGACTGAGATCTGTTCCAGCTTTGGTTCAGCTTGTCCTGTGGCGTTTGCCAGGCTGCCGACAATGCTGGCTACACGATCTATTTCTGCATTTAGGATTTGAAACTCATTGGTGGCGATTTGCTTGTCTGCCAACTTGAGTTCAAGAATTTTCAGGTAATTCTTCATCACGCTCAGCGGGTTACTGACTTCATGAATAATCTGCCGTGAGCGTAGTTGATGATCGTCAGCTGTTTTCAGGTTTTCTTGTGCGCTGACTTGCTTTTCTTGGCCCATGAGGAAAAGCATCTGCGCTGCATGGCGGGTCAGGTTTTGCATCAATTGCAGCAGCGTCTGATCGGCAGTCACGCGGCGGAGTTGATTTTTGCTCAAAGCCAAAAGCAGGCTGCCATAGATAAAGCCTTGATGGGCTATGGGCAGGCAGAGTAGGGCATCTGTGCCTGCAAGTCTTGCTATCTGCTGATCGACTAGGCTGGCGTGTTGGGTTTCGCTGGTGTCGGCATGCACATAATGCGTGGGAAGCTTTTCCAGCAGGGCATTGGCCACAAGACTGTTGCCCGGCGCTAGCGCCAACTGGATGCGGCTTAATGATTGGGCTTGCCCGCTCAATGGCCGGCCTGAGAGTTTGTTTGACGCTTCATCGAATTGAAACAGGACGGCTTGTTTGGATTCGCACAGGATTTCTGCGGTCTGGGCCATGTTGATCAGCAGGGTTTCCTGGTCACTGGCATGCCCTTCATTACCCAGTATGTCGCGGGCCAGGGACAGCATCATGTTGCCATAGATGGCTTTGTTGAGGGGTGGATGCCCGGGTACGGGATTGGTTTGATGGCTGGTTTCTTGCCCTGTTGCTGGGGTGAGGCTCAAAGAGGTGGTTATTGCATGGGCATCCGCCTGGCAATCGGCGACTAACTTGCAGGCTTGATCTGCTGGCATGCCAAAAAAGTTGCGCGCCAGCAGCAGCGCAGCCGAATGGGAGGCGGCTTGCCGATGGGGCGCCTCATGGCTCAGGCTATTGGCCAGGAAAACAATCTGTTCCAGCGTCGTTGCCGTGTGGGCGATAGTTACCGGCGCATGGTGCTGGCGAATGGCCTCGGCGATCAGCGGTTCCAGATGCCAGTGGTCAATCAGCGCAGCGCCAATATCGCCATGTGACGTGCCGAAAGCGAGCCTTTCCTGCGCTGCCGTTTCGCCTGTATTTTGGCTGTGTGCGAAGATCTCTTGATAGGCTGTTTGATTTGTTGTCAGCAGGGTCAGCTTGCCTATGTCATGCAGCAAGCCTGCCAGATAAGCCTCATCCGGATGTGGGTAATGAATGAATTGCGCAATGGTCCGGGAAATAATGGCTGTTAGCAGGCTATGTTCCCATAGGGTGGCAAAGGCATGCAGTGATTGGGATGACAGGGCTGCGTTGCTGTTTTGCAAGGCAGTACCCATGACGATCAGGGTGACTTTTTTGAGTCCGAGTAAAACAATGGCTTTTTCAAGCGATGAAACAGGCACCGCTTGTTGCGCGTAATGATAAGCGTTGGCTGCGGAAAGGATTTTGAGTGTAATAACCGCGTCTTGTTCAATGAGGTCGGCAATATCATGGGGCAACGCATCGCCCTGGCTCAGTTCTTGAATCAAACGAGTGAGCAGTTGGGGTAAGGCGGGGAGCTGGTTTAATTCAAACGGTTCGCCCACAATGATTCCCGGTGATTTTTTGAAAAAACATACTGGCTTGAAAGAAAGAATGCGCTGAGTGTTTTAAATGGTTATTCAAGTTCGTCAAAATGATCGATTGCGTCACGGCAAAGGATTTCCGTTAGATCTTTAAGCAAATATCGAGCCATTTATATAAATGCAAAAAAATGCAAGTTGATACAATTGCTTGTATGAAATTCCTAAGAAATTTATTGAGCTGAAAGTGCCTTTTGCTTTTAGTTCATGTAAAGAATTTCGACACATCAACTTGGGTGGGGATGGTTGGCAAGTGAATTGCCTCGGCGGGTGGGCTTGTTGTGGTGTGCAAGCGATGCCTGGGCGCCTGTCCGCGAAGCGGTTCTGGCCAAAGGGTATGCTGAGTTCAGGTCTGCAAAGCGGGGCATGCTTTGCTCGGCGGCGCTTGTAGCGCATTGACGGCAAGAAGGGGGCAGGGGAACCCTGCCCCCTTCTTGCCGTGCCAGTGCCTCATCAGAGGCTTCACCGCCGCCAATTTTGGCGCGCAACGCGGCGTTGCGCGGCGGTTATCTATTCCGGCGTGGTAGTGGGGAATGTGCAGCGGGTGATTACTGCTGCCTTGAAGTTGTCTCTAAATAGCGCTCGCGCCCGTTTCGCCGGTGCGAATGCGGACGACTTGTTCGATCGGCAGGACGAAAATTTTGCCGTCACCAATTTTTCCGGTATGCGCGGCTTTTACGATGGCGTCCAGCGCGGAGGAGACAGCCTCGTCGGCAACAATGATTTCGAGCTTGATTTTTGGCAGGAAATCAACCACATACTCGGCGCCGCGATAAAGCTCGGTGTGGCCCTTCTGGCGGCCAAAGCCTTTAACTTCGGTAATCGTCAGGCCGGTAATGCCGACTTCCGAGAGCGCTTCCCGCACTTCATCGAGTTTGAATGGCTTGATGATGGCTTCGATTTTTTTCATCTTGGTTTCCCCTGCTTTTTAGTATTCATCCAGATAGCCGGATGTTATCGGATAGCGCCAGTCTTTGCCAAAACTGCGCTGTGAGACGCGTATGCCAACCGGTGCCTGGCGGCGCTTGTATTCGTTGCGTTTCAACATGCCGACGACCTTTCGCACATCGGCTTCAAGGTAGCCGCGTGCAATGATCTCGCGCGGCGATTCATCGCGCTCCATGTAGGCCTGGATAATGGCATCGAGCACGGCATAAGGCGGCAAGGTGTCCTGGTCGGTTTGACCGGGTTTTAATTCGGCCGATGGGGCGCGGGTAATGATGTTTTGCGGGATCACATCCGACACCGTATTGCGCCAGTTGGCCAGTTCATACACGCGGGTTTTGAATACATCCTTGATTACCGCAAAGCCGCCGGCCATGTCGCCATACAGCGTAGCGTAGCCCACCGCCATTTCGCTCTTGTTGCCAGTGGTCAGCACGATGCGCCCACTGCGGTTGGAGATGGCCATGAGCAGCATGCCGCGGATGCGCGCTTGCAGGTTTTCTTCGGTTGTATCCCCCGCGGGTTTGTCGCCCAGGCGCGAAAAAGTCGGCGCTAGCGATACGGCGTATTGCGCCATTAACGCGCCAATCGGGATCTCGTCGTATTCCACGCCGAGGCGCTTGACCATCTCGCGTGAATCGTCCAGGCTCATTTGCGCGGTCCAGGGCGACGGCATCATCACGGCACGGACTTTGTCGGCGCCCAGGGCGTCGACTGCAATGGCCAAAGTCAGCGCCGAATCTATGCCGCCGGAAAGGCCAATGATGGCGCCGGGAAAATTGTTTTTGCCGAGGTAATCTTTTACGCCAAGGGTCAGCGCCTCCCATAACGCCGCTTCGCTCGTGAGTGGCGCGGCGATTTCGCCCGGAACCAGCTTTCCGTCAAGGTAATCAATGAAGGCCAGTGATTCGGCAAAGGCGGGGAGCTCATGGGTGAGCCGGCCATCGCCATCCATGGCAAAAGAGGCGCCATCAAACACCAGCTCATCTTGCCCGCCGACCAGATTGGCATACAAGGCAGGACGGCCTGTCGCCTGGATGCGCTCGCGCAATACCTCATGCCGCCGCGTTTGCTTGGCCAGGTGGAAAGGCGAGGCGTTCAGCGTGAGCAAAAGCTCTGCGCCCGCAGCCACAGCCGCTTCAGCGGCACCCGCTGCCCAAATGTCGGCACAAATGGCCAAGCCGCATCGCACGCCATTGACGTCAATGACGCAAGCTTGGTCACCTGCATCAAAGTAACGCTCTTCGTCAAATACTTCGTAATTCGGCAGGCGACGTTTGCGATAGGTGGCGATAACGCGACCGTCCGCCAGCAGCGAGGCGGCGTTATAAGCTGCTTTGCCATCAAACAGCGGATGGCCAACGATGATGGGCAGTGGCGTTGTTTGGGCAAGCGAAGCCAATGCCGCGCTACTGGCGCGATAAAAATCCGGCCGCAACAAGATGTCTTCAGGAGGATAGCCGCATAGCGCAAGCTCTGGCGTGAGCAAGACCTGTGCGCCGCCTGCCTTGGCGCGCGCGGCAACGGCCGTGATGCGTGCTGCATTGCCAGCCAGGTCACCAACGGTGACATTGATCTGCGCTAAGGCGATGCGGAGCTTGGGCATAAGAAGAGACGGGCTTATCGGGGGGGTCAATAGGCGGGTTTGTTTTCAGCAGCGTGAAAGTTGGCCACGCCGGTCATGATTTCCTTCCTTGCGTCTTCCACTGTACCCCAGCCTTCGACTTTGACAAACTTGCCCGGCTCTAAGTCCTTGTAGTGCTCAAAAAAGTGGGATACCTGCTGTAACAGGCTGGGCGGCAAATCATCCAGCGTTTTAACGTGGCTATACAGTTTGGTGAGTTTATCGACGGGAACGGCCAGGAGCTTGGCATCTTCACCGGCTTCATCGGTCATTTTGAGGATGCCCACTGGACGGCAGCGCACCACAACGCCCGGCGGCAGGGCAAATTGAGAGACCACCAGGACATCAACCGGATCGCCATCGCCTGAAATCGTGTGCGGGATATAACCATAGTTGCAGGGGTAATGCATGGCTGTGGACATGAAACGATCGACAAAAATGGCGCCCGATTCTTTGTCCACTTCATATTTGATGGGTTCGGAATGCATCGAGATTTCAATGACAACATTAAAGTCATCTGGCAGGCTTTTGCCCGATGGCACATTGTTTAAACTCATGAGGGCTCCTTGGAAAGGAGCGCATTATATCTGCGGCGGCTATGTCAAGGTTTGGCTGATGGCCGGGCAAATGGGCGCTATATGGGCTAACTGATTGACAGGTCAGTTAAAGAGAGGAATACTTGCACCCTCGTTGTGCAGGCGATAGGAATGTATTGCAAGCGGCTGGCCATACCGCCTTGAATTAACTTGAACATAACGCAAATCAGGCAGGATTGAGAGCGCACTTGGGCTATTCAGTGGTCAATTGCGAGGCTTGGCTGATGTAGAACTGTAGTGCCTGCAATTTTAATTTTTAATTTCAAAACAGAGGAGTAAGTCATGGGAGCCAATGAGCCCGTAGCAGCGTTGATTCAGACCAAATTGTGGATTGGCGGTGAATTCCGTTCTGCCCAGGGAAATGCAACCTTTATCAAGCTCAACCCAGAGCATGACACGCCCATGGCTGAAGCCGCGCGTGCCACGCCCGAGGATGTGAATCTGGCTGTAGAAGCAGCGCATGCGGCTTTCTCCAGCTATCGTATGACCACGCCTGGCCAGCGCGAGGCATGGATGTCCAAGGCGGCAGATTTGCTTGAAGAGCGCGCTGAAGAATTCATCAACCTTTTGATTGATGAAGGCGGCTCACCGCTATTAAAAGCGCAATTTGAAGTTAAGTTTTCAGTCGATGCCCTGCGCACAGCTGCCGGTATTCCCCGCCGTGTGGCTGGCATGACCTTGCCATCCGACGTGCCGGGGCGTTTTTCCATGGCAACCCGCTCACCTTTGGGCGTGTTTGCCTGTATCACGCCGTTTAACGTCCCCCTGATCAAGGCCTTTGTGGAATGCACCGGCCCCTTGGCAACCGGTAATACGGTCGTGATGCTGGCATCCGAAGAAGCGCCTGTGGTGGCTGTTCGTGTTGGCGAGCTGTTCCGCGATGCAGGTTTCCCGCCGGGGTCATTTAACGTACTAACGGGCTTTGGCCATGAAATTGGCGATACCTTGGTCACGCATCCGCACGTGAAGGGCGTGAACTTTACCGGCTCCACCCGCGTTGGCCGTCATTTGTCCGAGCTGTGCGGCAAACACATGAAGCGTGTATTGCTCGAATTGGGCGGCAAGAGCCCTTTGATCGTGTTGAAAGATGCCGATCTGGACGCGGCTGCCATGGGCGCCGTGATGGGCATGTTCTTCTATCAAGGCCAGGTGTGCATGGGTTCTAGCCGTATTCTGGTTGAAGCGCCGGTGTATGACGCTTTCCTGGCGCGCTTTAAGGCAATTACCTCATCGCTGGGTTTTGGTGATCTGCGCGATCCCAAGACGGTGACAGGCCCGATCATTTCGCAACGTCAGCGCGATCGCGTGCGTCAGCATATTGAAAATGCGGTAGCCAATGGCGCAACGCTGGAAACCGGCGGCGTGTGGGACGGAAACCGTTGCGCCTCAACCATTTTGACGGGTGTTAACAAGAGCATGGTGTGCTACTACGAAGAAACTTTCGGCCCGGTTACGGCAGTGTATAAGGTCGCATCTGCCGATGAGGCCTTGGCAATCGCCAATGACACCACTTATGGCCTCTCCGCTGCGGTGTACACACAAAACCTCGCTGAAGCCCTGCGCTTGGCGCAAGGCATTCATGCCGGCATGGTGCATATCAATGCGCCTTCACTGCAGGATGAGCCGCATGTGCCCTTCGGTGGCGTGGGTGATTCCGGCATGGGTCGCGAAGGTGCGGTAACGGATATTGACCATTGCACCGAGTGGAAGTGGATTACCATTCAAGCCCCTGTGGCCGGTGCTGCGCATTAATTGCGTGAATTGCTGGTGATTGGAACTTATTTGCCTGTCGCTGCTTATGCCGCCAGCTGATTAAGCCAATTCAGGAAGTTGTTGCAGCCCATAACCCCCAACGGCGTGGAAACGTTGCTGGGGGTTATGGTTTTATAAAACGTCATTTACAAGAAAGACGTTGGCTTAAGTGGCATGGGGGTGAAAATGACCAGGCTTGGCGCAGGTTTGCCTGGAAACTCGGGAAGGATGCGTTGTTTTCAAATCGCTCGGCGAAGCGCTTTGAAGGCAGGTGTTTCCCTGAATTTCTTGCGCTACGCTGCTTTCACAAATTAAATTTCATTATTCGGCAACTTATTGTTGACATGGTTAACTTCATTAGTGATAATCATTCTCATTAAAGGGAGGTTTTATGTGTCATGGCTCAACTACTTCATCACTCGACGGTGTCCTTGGCTTCGTTGGCAACAGTGGCAGACTCATCCGCGCGTAAGTCAGAGATGCGGACTGTGGACAGCAAGGAATTACTGGGCAGCCATCAGGCAATCCAGATTCTGCATACGGGCGAGGTTTATTGGTTGCGAAAAACCCGTCAGGGCAAGCTGATTTTGACGAAGTAATCAATTACATGTATTGCATGTACATGTTTTGGTTCGTTGATATCTTTGGCTAACTTCCGTTCGTTATCTTTACGATGGTCCATTCTCTATGACTTCAATCGCACTCGTTGGCCAGCCTAATGTGGGTAAGTCGGTCATTTTTCACCGGCTGACAGGCCGATACGTCAACGTTTCCAATTATCCCGGCACGACGGTGGAAGTGACCCGCGGCGCACTGCGCGATCATCCTGAGCAGATGGTGTTGGACACCCCAGGCGTGTTGACCCTGCCTGCACGTAGCGAAGACGAACAAGCCACCGCGCACATTTTGCTCAATGAGCAACTGAAAACGCTGGTGCAAGTCGGGGATGCCAAGAATCTGCGGCGCACGGTGCAGCTAGCGCTGTTGCTGGCTGAAGCGGGCGTGCCTATGGTGCTGGCGCTCAACATGATGGACGAAGTGCGCGCGCGCGGCATGGCATTTGACGCGAGCAGGCTCGCTACGGAGCTTGGATTGGCTGTCGTGCCAACGGTCGCCACCGGTAATGAAGGCATGCTGGCCTTGTCCGGCGCCATTGCGGCGGCCAAAGTTCCTGTGTTTCGCTTGACGTATGGGCATGACATTGAAAATGCAGTAGATGACCTGGTGGGCATGTTGCCAGCGGCACATTTATCCGCCCGGGTCATTGCGTTGCTTTATCTCGCGGGCGATCAGGCAACTGAGGCCTGGCTGGCCGCGCAGATGGGAAGCCGGAAGAAAAATCAGCAGGCGAGAACAGCATCTGAAACAACATTTGAAACCGCGACTGAAACAAGAATCTTTGAATTGTCGGCGCTGGCGGCACGGCGTGAGCTGCTGCAGGAGAAGTTTACCGAGCCCTTGGCGGAAGTTTTGCAACGTGCCCGCATGACGGCGGCTGATACGATTGTGCAGCGGGTCATGAAAAATGCGGGACAAACCGGCAATGCGCTGGTTCAACGCATCGGCCAGTGGTCAGTGCATCGCTGGTACGGCTGGCCGATTGTGGCGCTGGTGCTATATGCCGTGTATGCCTTTGTGGGCCAGTTTGGCGCGGGCGTGCTGGTGGGCTGGCTGGAAAATGACCTGTTCAAGGGCATCATCAACCCATGGTTTCAGCAATTAGTCACCACCTGGGTGCCGTTTGTCTGGCTGCAACAATTCCTCGTCGGCCCTTATGGTTTATGGACCATGGGCATGACTTATGCCATCGCGCTGATATTGCCGATTGTGACCACTTTTTTCATTGCCTTTGGCATCCTGGAAGATTCGGGCTATTTCGCGCGTCTTTCGGTGCTGTCAAACCGTGCGTTCAAGATGCTGGGTTTGAATGGTCGGGCTATCTTGCCGATGGTGCTGGGTTTGGGTTGCGTGACCATGGCGACATTGACCACGCGCATTTTGCACACCCCGCGCGAGCGGCTGATCGTGACTTTTTTGCTGGCCTTGGCGATTCCCTGTTCCGCGCAATTGGGTGTGGTGATGGGCATGCTGGCAAGCTATGGTGTGGGCGCATTCTTGATTTGGCTGGGCACAGTGATTTTTATCCTTTTTACCGTAGGCTGGCTGTCCGGCAAGCTCGTCAAAGGCAAGCGCATTCCTTTGATGACTGAGTTGCCGCCCATGCGTTTGCCCATGCCGAGCAATGTGGTTAAAAAAACCTGGTCGCGGCTGAAGTGGTATTTGATGGAGGTCATCCCGCTGTTCTTGATCGGCGCGGCACTGATGTTTGTGCTTGATCTCATCGGCTTTTTGCCCTGGCTCATCAAGGCGGGTGAGCCACTGGTGACGGGCTGGCTGGGATTGCCCAAAGAAGCTTCGGCGGCTTTGCTGATGGGCTTTTTGCGCCGTGACTTTGGCGCCACAGGTTTGTTTGCCTTGGGTAGCAGCCTCTCGCCAGAGCAGGGACTGGTGGGTTTGGTGACGCTGACGATTTTTGTGCCATGTATTGCCAGCACGATGATGATCATCAAAGAGCAGGGGCTGAAAACGGCCGTCATCATGACGGGCATCATCATCCCGCTGGCCTTTTTGATTGGTGGCTTGATGCACCGTGCACTGCTGTTGGTAGGGTTTACAGGATGAAGTCATTACGTGACTTTGCCCCGGGGGCATCGCTGGTGGTGGAAGGTTTTGACAGCAAATTAACGCCAGAGGCGCGGGGACATTTGTCGGCCTGGGGATTGCTGCCGGGCACCTTGATTACGCTGCTGTCGCATCAACCCGTTACGCGTTTGATGGTTGAGCATGCCGAGCTTGCGCTGGAAGATACCATTGCCAATGGCATACTCGTCTCGCCGCGCGTTGGGTAGATGGCGGCAAGACGGGCCATGCAAGATTCTTTTGTAGTGAGGTTGTTGTTGGTTTGCAGTTAACTTTTTAAACCCGGCAAGCCAGGCGATGTCTCCCAGCCAGCCACATGACTTATAGGAGCATCACCATGCCGTATTTTTTATCAAATCACCAGAACTTAAAAAACAAATTACCCGGAAAAAGGCTTATGGCGCCATTGGCCTTGGCTGTTTGGGGCGCGTTCGCTGCCAGCGCCGTCTTGCCAGCGCCGACTTTTGCTGCGGATATTAGCCTGGAAGAGCGTTTCAAGTTAATGGAAGCGCGTTTGGCGCGCATCGAGGCTGAGAACCAGAACTTGAAGCAGCAGTTAAGCCAGACCGACCAGAAAGTCGAGGCGACGGGCAATCAGGTGGAGAAAATAGCTACCGCAACGCAGTTGCCGCAATCATCCAGTGCTGGCTGGACAGAAAAGACCAAACTCGGCGGTTATGGCGAAATGCATTACAACGCGCTCAAGGGCAAAGGCGGCGCAGCTAACAAGGACGAGATCGACCTGCATCGCTTCGTGCTGTTTTTTGGCCATGAATTCAACTCGCGCACGCGCTTTTTCTCTGAACTGGAAGTGGAGCACAGTATCGCCGGCGAAGGCAAAAAAGGCGAAATCGAACTGGAACAGGCCTATGTCGAGTTTGACCTGAACGACAAGCATCGCGCGAAAGCGGGACTATTCATGATTCCGGTCGGCATCATCAACGAGACGCATGAGCCGCCGGCCTTCTATGGTGTCGAGCGTAATCCGGTCGAAAAAGACATCATTCCCGCCACCTGGTGGGCGGGTGGCGCAGCGCTTGCCGGGCGGTTTGGCGATGGCTTCGGCTATGATTTTGCCATTCATGAGGGCCTCGCTGTGCCAGGCGGGGCTAAAGGCTACAAGCCGCGCGATGGCCGCCAGAAAACCAGCGAGGCAAGCGCCAAGAAATTGGCTGCCACTGCCCGCTTGAAGTGGACTGCCATTCCCGGCGTCGAACTCAGTGGCACCATCCAGCATCAGAGCGACATTACCCAAGGCCTGGATGCTACCGCAGGCAGCGCCAACTTGTATGAAGTTCACAGCATCATCAACAAAGGGGCGTTCGGCCTCAAGGCGCTGTACGCGCAGTGGGATTTGTCCGGCAGCGGCCCCAAGTCCAAAGGCGCTGACAAGCAAAAAGGCTGGTATGTCGAGCCTTCGTTCAAGCTGTCGGAGCAATGGGGGGTGTTCGCACGCTACAACGTGTGGGATAACCTTGCTGGGGACGCCATAGGCAGCAAGAAAAAACAAGCCGATGTTGGCGTGAATTACTGGCCGCATCCAGACGTGGTGTTGAAGGCGGATTACCAGCAGCAGAGCAATGATGACGGGAGAAATCAGAATGGGTTTAACCTCGGCGTGGGCTATCAGTTCTGACAGGGTGCTGCGCTGCCGTTACGCAGGTGTTGGCAGTTGCTGGCGACCGATACTTGCCGCATTCTCCGTACTCTTGATCTGCCTTCAGTTGCCTGGCCCTGTTCAGGCAACTGAAGGGGTGGCAGACGTAACCGAGAACACAGCACGTTTTGTGCGTGAAGCATTTACCGCCCCAGCACAGGCTGACAACCTGTGGGTCACGGAAGCGTTGCGGCCGACGGTACGTCAAATATTGGACCATGATCTGCGCGTTGCCAGGCTGCCTTACTGGCGGCAGGGCAAGCGCACCGCGTGGGTGATCAATGAAGTCGGCAAAGAGATGCCAATCACCATCGGCGTGGTGGTCGATGATGGGCGTATTGAGCGCGTGCGCGTGTTGGCTTACCGTGAGAGCCGTGGCTGGGAAGTGCAAAGCGCGAATTTTCTGCGTCAGTTTGCCGGTGCGCGCTTGGGCGAACAGCAGCGGCTGGATCGTTCCATTGACGGCATTGCGGGCGCGACGCTCTCGGTGCGGGCGATGACACGCGTGAGTCGGCTGGCCTTGTGGCTGCACCAGGAAGTCATGAAAAAGGCAGCGGCGCCATGAGCCTGCACTCTGGCGCCAAGCGCGACAACCTGCATGCCTTGGTGCGCGGCGTGGTCATTAGCTCGTTGTATCGCCGGTTCATTTATGGGGTAGCGGGCTTGACCGCCATCACGGGTTTGGCCTGGATGGCGATAGGTTACTTTCTGAATCCGGACGATTTTTCTGATCCGCTGCGCTTGTGGCGGCATCGCGTGCTGGTCGCGCATGGCTGCATGGCTTATGGCGTGGTCTGGATCATGGGCACGCTGTTCCCGCAGCATCAATGGGGCGCATGGAAAGCGCGTCGCCATCGCTGGAGTGGTGGCGTGCTGAGCCTGGTTTTTTTGCTGTTGGCGGCGACAGGCCTGTTGCTGTATTACCCGCCGTCAGACGATTGGCGTGATGCGGAAAGTCTGCTGCATCAAGTGATTGGCGGCCTCTTGGTGTTAGCCCTGCCATTGCATGCGGTGCTGGGACGTCGGCGACGTTTGGCAGCGGGTGTGACGAATAGTCAAACCCTGCCGCATGGAAAAACGCGCATTAGGACACACTGACGCCGTGCCGTCAGCGCCGACTTTTTTAATGTGAAATACCTGGGCCAAGCGCGCTATGCAATCACCGCGCCGCCACAGTCGGCTGGCTGTAGCCAGTTTTTTGCAATGGCACCGTACAACGCGGAACACCCGTCCGAGCCGCAATGCAACAAAACTGCTTGCGCAACCAGATCGCGAAGTGTGGATGTTTGCGTAGCCATCAGCGGTTCAACGACATTGGAAGTCGCCAGCCGAGGTTTCCAGGTTAACTTCAATCACAACAGCAAGCTTCGTCTGCGCTAGACTAAGGCATCGCGCCAGTTGATTTTTATCGGAGGAAGTGACCATGTTTCAACATTTGCTTGTGCCTATAGACGGCTCAGAACTTTCGGCCAAGGCGGTTGATCGTGCCGTGTTGTTTGCCAAAGAGAGCGGAGCCAAAATTACCTTTTTCTTTGCCAAGCCTGAGTATCCGCTTTCGTTTTATGGCGAAGGGGCATTGATTGATCCCGCTACGCCTGAGCAGTTTGCAAAAATGGCGGAGGATCAAGCGCAAGAAATTCTGACCGAAGCCGTAGCCAAGGCAGGCGCGCAGACAGTGTCTTGTGATTCGCTCAGCTTGACGCAAAGCGCGCCATGGGAAGGCATTATTGCCGCAGCAGGACAGATGGGTGCTGACCTGATTTTTATGGCATCCCACGGCCGACGCGGCATTAGCGGCTTACTGCTCGGCTCGGAAACCCAAAAGGTGCTTACGCATTCGGATATACCCGTGCTGGTTTATCGTTGATTTTGAGCGGCTCTCGATCGCTTGTGGGGTACTGGCCTCCCACGGTCGCCATTCGGCCCGATTGGGCTCGATTGGGCTCGATTGTTGGCTTGTAACTGTCCCAGGGACTGGTGAGTGGATGCGTTAAGGCTTCCTCCAGCGCGCTAAAAGCCAAAAAGCCCCGGTCATGATCGGGGCTTTTTGGCTTTTAAAAAGCGGGTAACACTTCACTTGTAAAACACTTGTAAAAATTGGTGCTGCTGACCGGAATCGAACTGGTGACCTACTGATTACGAATCAGTTGCTCTACCAACTGAGCTACAGCAGCGAGGCCGCGGATTATAGCGGGGGCGAGGCATAGTAGCAATGCTGTCTTGTCTGCGGGAGGAGCCATTGATGAGCCGCCCTGATCCCGCCTTCCATGCACGCTTGAGGCGACGCTGAACAAGTGCCGTCAAAACACACCCTGTTGTATTGAACCTGGAAACCCTCTGTTTTCCGCTTCCTATGCCGTCAGTGTGCAGTTTCATGCCGAAATGCCATGGCTGGCTCTTGCGCGTTTGGTGCATTTCGGGGTCACGCGTCTTGTCAGCGTTCTTGGTGGCGCTGGGAGCGCTGATGATGGTGGTATCCACGATGGTGCCGCTATTGACCTTGTGAAGCCTTTGCTCTGCAACACCGCGTCCACCTGTGCGAACAAGGCCTCACCGAGTTTGTTGTCATGCAGGCGCTTGTGAAAATTCAGCATGGCATCGGGCACCGGCTCTCGTCCCGGGTCGGCGCCGTCGTAAAGAGCCTCCCCGCAGGAGAGATCGGCCAGGTTGAAGCAGTTCAATTGATCTGATCATTCAGTCCAGGTGTGATCCATGCGGCAGGGATGCCCCCGATGTTTTAGCCGCACGGCGGTGAATCCACTTGGAATAAATTTTTTTATCAGTCAACCGTCCGGTAACGATATTTTTTCGACTTCACCTTTGAAATTGGTGGTGGCACCGGCGTCGGCTGGAACAGCTTGCTGGGCAAGGAGGGATTGGTAGTGCTCTTGCTTACGCACCCGATGCAAATCGGGTCTTCACCCGGCAGGTTGACCACCACAGGGTCTGTCGGCAAGCCAACGCCAAGAAACGCGCCGCGAATTTCACCACCGCAGTTGCCGTTAACGCCGATCGCGCCTGAGCCATTGATCAAATTGAGAAAATAACCGCCGCCTTCTCCCAGTGCTGCGCTACAGACTCCGGCCGGTACTGGGCGGGTGGTGTTAACCGCGACCATGCCACCCAGGATGATGGGCTGGGTCACCGCTTGCTCACCTTGATAAACAAACCCTACTCGCCACGCTTTTTTCGATTCACTCGGCAGAATGCCCGGCGAGCCGCAAACGGCAGGTGCGGCCGTGTAATCGAGCACGCAGGCATCTACTGCCGTCGGGTCGCCATCCAGGTTGCAGGCAGTGGTTGGCGCATCAAAGGCATCCAGCGTATCGCGATAAGCATAGACGTAATTTCTGACGTTCATCGCGTAGGGATAGTCTTCCGCCAGGGGACGCTCGCGGTCACCGGAGCCCATGGCCGCATACACTGTGCTGCCGCCGCCAAACAGCACCGCTGGCGCGAACATGAATTTGCGTGCGCCCGAGGTGTACGCTATTTTTTTGATCGACCAATCGTCCTCGTCCAATGGTGTAGGCGACGCGGGGCTATTGACAAAACTCAGGCGGTAAAGCGTTCCGCCGAGGTCTGCCACATAGCCATAGTCGGCATAGCCGTCATTGTCGATATCAACGAAGGAAATGCCGGCGGTCACGCCGCGCATGCCGGAGAACGTGAATTTCTTGATCAGCGTCCCGTTCTCGGCGTCCACCAGATAAACAGCGCGACCCTTGGCGCTGGCGCAGGTGCTTGTCCATGAGGGGGGATTGGCGGCTGGCACCGTGTCCTCGCAGTTATCGTAACCACCGCCAAACACCACGACAGGCCGGGTGGCGCTGTAGCCCATGATCTTGGTCACGACCGGCGTGGACCAGGTCTGGCCGATGCCGTCGAAGTTGCTCGTGCAGCCGGTATCGTCGCCAAGACGCGGGCAACCCTGGTGCCACTTGAGCGAAGGCGTGGTATTGGTCGTCACATCCAGCGCATGCACCATGCGTCCGCCACGCCGCTGTGTCGGGTAGAGCCAGACCTTGGTATTCCCTAAGCTCTGATACAGGCCTGGCGAGCCGTCGAACAGGTAATTCTTGGGCGTCGAGCCGGTGGCCGGTGCTGCACCAAACGCAATGGAAGGCGTATTTTGCATCAGGCGTGTCTGCTTGGTCGTGTCGAGGAATTCCGGCGGGATGAACGCCCATTTTTCCTTGCCGGTTGCGCCGTCCACCGCGCGCAGCATGCCGTCGTTGGCGCCGTAATAGATCACCGTATCGTTAGTGCCATAGTTCACCGCCAGCGGCCGCGAGTGCACCACGTCGCCATGCACCGAAGCGCGCACCGCATTGGCGATTGACGACGACAGCGTCTTCTCTTCAACGTGTGCGCCATCTACATTGATATCGACGCCGCGAATGTAGTCGTAAAGATTAGCCGAACCCGCACTCGTCGCATCCAGCGCTGCCAGGGAGCTGCCCGAGCGGGTATAGATAGTGCGATTCACGGTCCACGTCGGGGAGGACGATGTGCTCGGCGGATTATTGCCGCGGCGAATCACCCCGGCCACCGCGCCTTTTTCCACGCTCTGCCCATCCGGCAGATCCGACCAGGGGCTGGTGCTTGCTGCCGGCATGGCCAGGCAGCTACTCTTTGGTGTCGGGTTGATCAGGGAATTGGAGGCCAGGTTTAACGCACCGATTTTCACACCATCCCACCAGGCGCCGGAGTCCGTTGTCCAGAAGCTGACGCCGCAATCATTCAGGAAGCCGGTTTGCGAGTTCAATGCCGTGGCGCCGACTGAATCGACCAGATCCAGGACGCCATTGATTTTGGCAATCTGAAACTTCTTCAGGTTGCCGAACCAGCGTGGCTCCAGCGAAGGGCGGAAAACGCCGATATAGACTTCATTCAGGTTCTGCGAGCGGTTCGTGGTGGACAGCGGAATGCTCGCCGCCGCGAACGCCGTGTTTACCGACTGAATCTCGGAGACGATCTGTTTTAGCGCCGCCAGAATCTGCGCCTGTGACTTGGCTGCGAAGTAGCGCCCGCCACCTTGCTGAGCCATGCTCATGGACAGCGCCGTTTCGTCCGTATTCTGCTTTGCGTTGTACACGTCGATGGTGTAGGTGGTGACGTTCTGTTTGCCCAAAGCGCCGCCCGTGGCCGCAGCGCCCTGGGTGGTTGTGGTGACGGCAACTACCGGTCCGGTTCCGGTACTGCCTGCGTCGACGATGCTGAAGTCGCTAGCGACAACATCGGTCAGCGGCCCGGTGGTGCGATGGCTGAACGTAACGACTGAACCACTGCTCGTGGCGATCCAGTTCGTGTAATTGGTAGCCGCTACTTTAGTCGCTATGTCGGTTGGAGTTTCTCCGCCCGCCAAGGTAGTGGTCGCTCCATCGAAGGTAATCGTATCCGCGCCGACGATGGCGCCGGAGGTATTGAAGTTGGCAGTAAACGCCTCGGCGACCGCTGCCGTGCCATCGGGGCTCAGGTCATTCTGGTGCAGGCAACTGGTCCATTCGTCGGCCATGTAGCTGTTGGGCGTCGTGTTGTAAGTGCCGGTCGGCACGCCGAGCATGGCCGTGTAGTTGCCGAAAATATTGTAAGTGGTTGGTGTTGTGCTGGTGTTCGACGCAGTACAGGTGTAGCTGGTGAACACCGGGCTGCTGTATGCATAGCGGGTGCTGTCCGCGTCAGGCTTCGTAGCATTGGATGAGGTATGCGCCACGATCACATTGTAGACAGCCCCGCTGTAGCTCACCTTTTGCCCAACGGTATAGGCAGTTCCCGTTGCCCATGCCGCAGCGGTGTAGGCGGTGGCGGCGGCCGCTTCGCACGCTGCCTGCGAGGCATAGGCGCCGCTGCCCAGCGCCACCTGCTGCGCCACCGGTTGTGTCGTGAAATTCGGCAACGGTACGCTGGTGGTGCTGCAACCCAGCGAGGCGAGCTTATCCTTGTTGGCTTGGGTGTCATTGGTGATTGGCGAATTGCTGCCCGTGTTATTGCCGATGAAGATCATGAAAATGCGCCCGCAGCCATTGGCGGCGGTGATGGGGCTCTTGAACACCGTGTAAGGCGTGGTGTAGGCCGTGCCGTCTGCAGAGGGATTGGGCGGATTCAAGGTGTCAACTGTGTGGCTGCCAGTCAAATAGTTGTAAACCTCCCACATCAGGTTGCCGTAGGGCGTGCCTGAATTGCGCTTCTCATTGCTGCTGGTGATGTTGTTGTAAATCGTATCCATGTGGGTCGACAAAACAGCCTTGTTCGCATCCGTCATCTGGCTGATGGGGAAGCGCATGAAACCGCCGGTATTGTTGGCGTTGCCAGCAGTGACAAACTCCATCAGGCCGACGTTGACACCGGAGTTGATCACCGTGGAATCGCTGAGCAGTTGCTGGATAGCCCGGGCTTCGGATTGACCCTGCTGGATGCCACCCGGCCATTGCTGCGCGATATTGGACCATTGCGACTCGTTATCCAGCACGATAAGAATGCTGGGGTTGCTCGCCGCAATCGAACCACCGGTAAAGATATCGATGTCTTCGGCGAGCACTGGAATAGGCGCCCAGACAATGGCCACAGCAAGCAGACAAGCCAGGCATTTCGATATTTTTTTCATGATCTTCTCCTAGTCACATACCAGGGCGACTTTAGTGGTCGCCACCCGCTGCCCGACACCCTGGACGACGGAAACATTGTTCTGCTGAAAGGCGTCGCTGGCCGTGGCGGCGACATCCCAGACCACGGTGGAGCACAAGGAATCACTGCTGCCGCTGCCTTCCACGCCCAAGGAGGCCTGATCCACGCTGCGGGCGCATCCCAGGTCGTCAGCCTTTGCAAAATCCAGCGTGTTCTGCGCAATGACCTGGCGCTTGACGCACTTGGGCGGCGCGACGACGACCGTGTAGTTGTAGTCGCTGGCATTCAGCGGCTCGCCATTGATCTTGATATGGACCGTGTTGGCTCCAGTGCCAAACAGATTGGCGCCACTCGCCAGGTCGATCTCCCGATTGTTGACAATCTGGTCGATGACCTGCTCTGCCGAACGCACGGCTTCTGCCCGCGTTTGCTGATTATTCACAACGGCGAAGTTCGCCGCACCGAATTTCAACGCGGCCACGGCCATGAGCGTGAGCAGCACCAGCATCATCAAGCCGATGATGAGCACTACCCCGCGTTGCTTGTGCATTGAGCGCATTCCAGACATCTTAGCCTCCCCGCAAGCCGATCGGATTGCGAATGCCGACCAGGCTGCTGAATTCGTGACGGCGGATCTGGTCGGTGAATGGGCCAAAAGTAGTCCCGCCCAGCACGTAGGTCTTGCTCGTGTTCTTGTAGTCCGGGGATGGCGAACTATTGCGCGAAAGCAGATGGATCTTGACCGAAACCATCTGCCGCCACGCGGGGACGGTGGCTGGCGCTGTCACGTAACTGTCCGCCGTTGTATCGCCTCCAGTGTCCTGGCCATATTCAAGCTGCATCTGCTCGATGCCCGAGGCAATAGTGCTGATTGTCCAGGCCGTACCATGCAGTTCAGCCATTTTGAGTGAAGGCAGCCCGTCGCCAGGACGATCGTTATTGGCGATAAAGTAGATGCGCGCAATATAACGCCGGACATCTGCATAGTTGGGCGGGGTGGGAAAGTCCGGCGGGTGCGCGGTGGTGTTCCCGCAGTCGCGCTTGTGCAGGGCAAGGCTTGGTGTGGCGGTGGCGACAGCATACCAGTCGGCGGTATTTGGCGAACCCAATTCCTCACCCAAGGGAACCACACCGGCGGTGCCGTCGGATTTTTCAGCCGGTGGTGTGCAATTTGATGCCTGGAAGTAGGGGCCAATGCCATCGGGATTACACCCCGAGTCGCCTTCGATGCAGGTACTTGCCCGCCGCACAGCCACGATATCGGTACCTGATTTGACATCGCTGAGGCAAGCTGGGGCAGTCCCGGCAGTGACGTTATCAATACCCTGAATATAAATGGGCACCGCCGCTTTCAAGGCAGCAACATCTGTGGCGCAGATATCGGGCAGGGCAGGATCGGACATGCCCGTATATTCAAGCCCTTGCCAAAACCCGGCAAGGCCAATATCTGTCGATAACCAGTCCATCGCGATGCGGCCGTTTTCAATCTGCTCTCCCATGCGGTCGATTTCGTGTTTCATTTTGGTTGAGGTGACAAAAATGGCCGTCATTGCCGCTGAAATAATCAAGCCGATGGCCATGGCGACCATCAATTCAATCAATGACATACCCCGTTGCTTCAACATCCCGCATCCCCCGTTGCAACCCGGGTGCTGATCGCCCGCCGGTAGGCATCATTGGCGCCATAACTCATCGCACCACAGGCTGCCGCAGGCACGATGGTGGGCGAGCGCCCGCGCCAGACAATATCGATCTGCAAACCTGTCTGGCATCGGTTAAAGGCCTTGGTGGACGTTGCCGTGAAGGCAGTAATGCAAGCTTGCGCCTTATCCATCGCCCCAACGCCGGTGGTTCCTTGGCGCTCTCCAGATCCTCTCAACAGATTGCCTGTTTCGCAAGCATCACGGGCCGCATCCGTTAATGCTGAACAGTCCGCCAGCGCGCCGCCGCCCAAAGGCGAGGCGGCTGCGTAAGCCGCCGCCGCATCCGGGTTCGAGGCCACGCGTTCGGCAATGTCGTTCAAGATGACCACTGCCTGGGCGCGTTGATAGGACTCGAACTCCATGACATAGATGCGCGCCTGCAAGCCGGCAACGCCCAAGAGGCCGAAGGAGAGTATGACGATGGTAACCAACACTTCAAGCAGTGCCGAGCCACGCGATGTGCTTGATGCGTTTTTCATTTTCAGGAACACGTATCAGCTGCGTTGATTGGCCGCGTCTTGGGGCGGCCGGCGGTATCGACGGTCACGCAACGCGTCGTGCGCGTACCGGCCGATGTAATCTTGATCGCGATTGCGGTGCCCGAAAGCCGGCCAACGGGAGTAAAGGTGATCCCCGTCCCGGCGCCACTGATGGTCGCATTCTGCACGGGACCATGCTGTTCGATGAAGATGGTTGGATTGGCTGGGTCGGGGTTATAGGTGCCATCCGGGTTGGCGATGAACCAGCCGTTTGCCCAATTGCCGCCGACTGGCTTGATCGACGTATTCAAACCCCGCGAAATGGCCTCGTTGCGGGCACGCATCAGGCTGGTGTGAATATCGGCAGCCGTATCGCGGACACGCTGGCTGGCGATCCATTCGCTGAATGCGGGCACGGCGATGCCCATCAAAATGCCGAGGATCGCCAGGACGGCCATCAGTTCCAGGAGCGAAAACCCGCCACCACGCTTTACCATGTCTGCGTACCTGCGACGCCATTGACGCCCTTGAGGCGCTTACCCGACTGGTCGATGTGAAAGGATGTTGTCCCTACCTCGCTGGCAATCGGCGTGGCCACGGCGACATATCCCGGCGGAGGGCCGCTCAAGCTAATCGAAAAACCATACAGCGCGGCAACATCCGGCGGCACGCTAAGGCTCAAATGTTCGGTCGTGCAGTCGGCGGCAGTCAAGCCGCCATACAGATAAGTCGAAGAAATGCATTTAGCGTAAGTCGAACGCCGGTCGGCCAGAAACTGCGGTTCTTTCTGCGCGATGTCGAGCAGTACCGCTTTGGCGGCGGCTTGCTTGCTGCGCAGGATATATTCTTGGTAGTTCGGGATCGCGATGGCCAGGACAATGCCCATCACTGCGACGACAATCATCAATTCGATCAGGCTAAAACCTGCCGAACGGGATTTGGCATGCGGGCTTTCCGCCTGTGTTTTGAACACAGGCGGAAAGCCCGCATGCAGTATCGCAATGTGTTTCATCGTGCCCCTTTAAAATACGTGCGAACAGATTATCAGGCGCAAGCGTTTCTTCGGCAAGGTATTGACGATAAACGGATAGTCTTTGGCGACAGACGGTAGGGCAAGAGGGGCTTCCATTCCCGTGCCTAATGATGGCCGCAGACGCGATCCGACCGATATTTTGCTCACGGTGTCGCTTGAAGTGCTGCTTAATTCAGACTTGCAAAAGCCTCTTAGCCCGGGTTAGGCCAGTTCCTTGGGCAGCGCAAACGTAACATTCTCTACAACGCCATCCAGCAGCGCGACCTTGCCCGCACCAAGTGCTTTGAGTTGGGCGACGACGCCATCTACCAGAATCTCAGGCGCCGATGCACCGGCCGTGACGCCGATCGCCTTTTTGCCAACAAGCCAGGTGGGATCAATGTGTTCTGCGTCATCGACCAGATACGCAGGAATACCTTCGGTTTCCGCCACTTCCCTCAGGCGGTTGGAGTTTGAGCTGTTTTTTGAACCGACGACGATCATTACATCAATCCGGTCGGCCATGGCTTTGACGGCATCCTGCCGGTTTTGCGTGGCGTAGCAGATGTCATCCTTCTTTGGCCCGACGATGCTGGGAAATTGCTGCTGCAAGGCAGCGACAATATTTTTTGTGTCGTCCACAGAAAGCGTGGTTTGCGTCACATAAGCCAGCTTTAAAGGCTCGCGCGCCGTATCGCCATCCGCTACGGCGAGGGGAGCGTCTATTGCTCGACCGCCTTGTAGCGCAGTTGCTTCATCAGCACCGAGTTTTTGCGCCAGAAGGGCAACATCGGCCACGTTTTCCACCAAGTGCATGCCACCCGTCGCCTGCCCCATTGTGCCTTCGACTTCCGGGTGGCCCTTGTGGCCGATCATGACGATCTCATAGCCTTGCTTGTGCAGGCGGGCAACTTCCAGGTGCACTTTGGTCACCAGCGGGCAGGTGGCGTCAAACAGCTTGAAGCCGCGGGCTGCAGCTTCTGCGCGCACGGCTTGCGAGACGCCGTGGGCGCTGAAAATCAGCGTGGCGCCGACGGGTACATCCGCCAGGTCTTCGATGAAAATCGCGCCCTTGGCTTTTAAGTCATCGACCACAAAGCGGTTATGCACGACTTCGTGGCGCACATAAATCGGCGCGCCGAATTTTTGCAGCGCTTGCTCCACGATGGCAATCGCGCGTTCGACACCCGCGCAAAAACCACGGGGATTGGCGAGCAGTATGGTTTGCATCACAGCACTCCGATGATTTCTGCTTCAAAGCGGATGGATTTTCCGGCCAGCGGGTGATTGAAGTCTATCAACACGGTCTCGTTGTCCATTTCGCGAATGATGCCAGAAAGCGTTTGCCCGGAAGGCGAGCTGATTTCTGCGCGTGCGTTGATTTCAAGGTCGGCATTCGCGGGCAGGGACGCGCGCGCGACGCGGCGGATGAGCGCGGCTTGACGCGGGCCGAAGGTGGCTTCCGGGTTGAGCACGGCATCGCAACAGGCACCTGCGGCTTGGCCGATGAGGCAGGCTTCAAAGGGCGGGGCTAATTCGCCGCAGCCAAGTTGAATCACTGCGGGTGAAAACCCGAAAGTGCTGATCCACTCTTCGCCATCGGTTGAGGCAACGCGGTAATTGAGCGTGATTAAGCTGTTTGCTTGGACAAGTTCAGTCATGGGATTTTGCCGCATAGAAAAATTGATGGATCAGCATGAGCGCCACGCCCACGCAAATGGCCGAATCCGCCAGATTAAACGCGGGGTAGTGATGCCCGGCGATATGAAAATCCAGAAAATCGACCACAGCATCCAGGCGAATGCGGTCGATCACGTTGCCTATGGCTCCCCCGAGAATGAGCGAGAGGGCGGTGGGCATTAAGCGCTCTTTTGCGTGCTGGGTATGTTGGCGTAGCAAGATGAGCAACCAGACCGATACTGCGGACGATAAGGCGACGAAAAACCATTTCTGCCAGCCACCGGCGTCCGCCAAAAAGCTGAACGCAGCGCCGGGGTTGAAGACGAGATAAAGGTTGAAAAACGAAGTGACGGGCAGGCTTTCCATGTAGTGAAAGTGCGTGAGCATCCACCATTTGCTGATCTGGTCTATCCCGATGACGGCCGCAGCGAGCGCAAGCCAGGGCGCGATGCGGCGGAATGAAACCGCGGATTTAAGCGGCATGACGTGTTTCACCTGCGCCGAATAAGTTATCCACGCAGCGCGAACACAGTTCCGCGTGTTCTGCCGCGTGATCATGCTGACCTACGTCCTCGCGCCAATGCCAGCAGCGGGCGCACTTGGTGTAAGTACTGGGGATCGCGGTGAGCGCTTCGCTTGCCGCATCGGCAACACGCACCAGGGTGACCTTGGAACACATCATCACGTAACGAATATCGCTGCCCAGGCTGGCCAGCAGTGCGTATTTCTCGCCGCTGGCGTGGATGGCAACTTCCGCTTGCAGCGACGAGCCAATTTGCCCGGCCGTGCGCAGGTCTTCCAGCGTGCGTGAGACCTGGCTTTTCACTTCGCGCACCGTTTGCCACCGTGTCGCCAGCACCGACTTTTTTTCCGGCAGCGCAGGCAATTCATGCCAGGTGGAGAGCATCACGCTCTCGCTGTCCCCCGCGATCTGCCAGATTTCCTCGGCGGTGAAAGCCAGGATCGGCGCCATGAGCCGCGTGATGGATTGCAGGATGTGCCACAGCGCGCTTTGCGCCGCGCGGCGCGGGCGCGAATCCGCCGCCGTGGTGTACAGGCGATCCTTGAGGATGTCGAGATAGAACGCGCCCAAGTCTTCAGCGCAGAAGTTTTGCAGCGCCTGCACCACTGGATGGAATTCAAAGCGCGCATAACTTGCCGTGCATTGCTCGTGCAACTGCTGAGTGAGCGCTAACGCATAGCGGTCAATCTCCAGCCATTCCCCGGGCGGCAGCAGGTCTTTTCCGGCGTCAAAATCGGCCGTGTTGGCGAGCAAGAAGCGTAGCGTGTTGCGCAGGCGCCGATACACTTCCACCACGCGGTCGAGAATTTCTTTCGAGATGGACAACTCGCCCGAGTAGTCCGTCGCCGCCAGCCACAGGCGCAGGATTTCAACGCCCAGCCTGTCGCCGATTTCCTGCGGCTCAATGCCATTGCCCAGCGATTTGCTCATCTTGCGCCCTTGCGCATCCACCGTGAAGCCGTGGGTGAGCAGGCTTTGATAAGGCGGGTGGCCGTCGATGGCGCAACCGGTCAACAGCGACGAGTGAAACCAGCCGCGATGCTGGTCCGAGCCTTCCAGATACATGTCCGCCCAGCGCCCGGTATTGGTGGCGGCATCCTTGTGCGAGCCGCGCAGCACATGCCAGTGCGTGGTGCCGGAATCGAACCACACGTCCAGCGTATCGCTGATTTTTTGATAGTTTTCCGCATCTTCGCCGAGCAGTTCTGCCGCGAGCAACTTGAACCAGGCTTCGATGCCTTCTTTTTCCACGCGGCTGGCGAC
>DILC01000056.1 GCA_002424865.1 Rhodocyclaceae bacterium UBA5602
ATCTGCAGATAAAGGGGCATTCATGGCAATTCTCCTCAGGTGTCGTAATGGAAATCCCTGTTTAACTAGAGGATAAACAACAAGTTTTTTCCTCTGACAAACCGTTCATCGAAATCAATTACCCGCTGCAACAGCTTTAACCCCCCATCCGCGGCACGCCGCAGAATGTCTTCGCGGCCATAGGCATAGCTCATCTGCTCATAGACCATCCGGTTGCGCGACACCATGCAGTTTGAATGCACCCGATATTCGTTATCGCGCTCACCTTGAAATACCTCGATATTCCCGACAATGCGGCGCATTCGGTTAGGCGGGTCCGCAACCCATTGCATCCCTGTCTCACGCAAGCCCACGCGATGTGCCAGGTCGGCATATTTATCGTCAAAAAAATATACCGTCTTATCCCCGCTTCCCCGTGTATCTTTTCGGTACCGCAACTGACGGCTGAACACCTGGTAGGTGACGTCAGGATCGACCATGGTCTCTAACCACTCGCGCTCGCGCTCACTATCGACCAAGCGCGCTTCCCGAAATAAAAACCGCTCTACCTCGTCGTGTATTTCCCGGCTCACTTCACGTTCTTCTGGTAACACTGGAAACTCCTTTTTAGGCTGAATACCAAGGTTCTAATGCGGTGGGGGCCATCAGGCACGATCAGCGTTCAAGATGGGCGCGTTTCCATCTTGTGGCGCCTTCGCGCAACGCATCCCAACTATTGGCGGACAGCATCTCTTGGTAATACCGGTAGAACCCGCGATGCGATAGTTCATTGATCATGGCATCGCTCACCACACCCGGCATCACTACATCCTCACGCTCTTTGCCTAAGCCCATTTGTGCATTCAATGTACCCCGGCGTGTCACCACACCATCGTTCACCTGCGTCATGGACTCCATGTTGTCAGCATCCTCGGATTCCAGCATCCCCGCCGTGCCAAACGTTCGATTCATGTTTCTGGCAATCACTCGCTTGAGCTCGTCCGGCATGTCTTTCTCAACCCAAGTCCAGGTCAAAGCCTCTATCGAACCCGGTCCACGCGGCAGCCAAACCTTGAATGTGTTGGGGCCCACTAAAAACGAGTTATTCGGGAAAATTGTGCCATCCCACGCCGAGTTATAAAGCTTTGCGCGCACCTCGCCCAAGCGTTCGGCCACCTTGGGCGTTTGCGCGGCTAACCACTGCCGCAACAAGTCATTTTCGTGCGCTGATTGGTACAACCCACTTCGACCGCCATACGTAATGGCCGCGCCATGCCCGCTACGGCTGGTGTAATGCATGCCCATGACTTCTGCCGGCGCTGGCAGGGAGGCATTACCCTGCAAGGCAATCAAGGGGGATTGCGAAAACAGTACCTGAGTTGATGAGGCATGCGTCCAACCCACGTGATACATGTCGCCAATAAAGTTTTCACCCGGGGTTTTCCAGTTGCAATTCAAAATCGAACGGCTGGGCGGGCCAATCAGCTCGGTGCCGCCCGGTGCGCCCATCCATGCCTCAAGATACCAGGCCGCATCGCCCATGAACTCGCGCAGTGAAGGCGCCGCCGGGTCAAAACAGCCATAGATGAAGCCGCAGAAACTATCCACCAGCGGCACTTCAACCAAGCCATTTGCCGTTTTATCGAGCTGATTGTTATAAACCTCTTTCTCTAATGGCACACCTTGCAAAGTGCCATCAATCCCATACGCCCAGCCGTGATAGCTGCACACAAAGCTGCGCGTATTCCCAGCCTCCGCAGCGCAAACCCGGGAACCACGATGCGAGCAAGAATTGACAAACGCTTTGACCTTGCCATTTTGCTGACGCACGACAATCACATTGTCCTGCCCCATTTTTGTCGCGACGAAATCCCCCGTATTCGGAATCAGGCTCTCATGCGTTAAAAACAGCCAGCAACGCGCAAAAATCCGTTCCATTTCCAGATCGTAAATTGCCTGATCGTGGAAAATCCGTCGGCTTTGGATACCCTCTTTGGTGTTGATTAGTGCGTCAATGTCCATCGTGCGCTCACCCCCCAGAAAAAAATCAACCGCCTAGACCAATCGCCGTGAGACCTGCTTTGGCGCACTCGATATCCTCATCTTCAGTACCACCAGAGACGCCAATGCCGCCAATGAGTTGTCCATCTGCCATCATTGGTAACCCGCCACCAAACGCCGTGAATCGTGGCCGCAACGGCACACCCTGCTGCACCGCGATGGAATGGGCTTTAAGCGCTTCATGCCACATGCCCGTAGGCAAGCCAAACCCAGCCGCCGTATAGGCTTTATCAGTCGCAATGTCCATCGAATGCAAAGGCGCGCCTGGCATGCGCAAAAAAGCCACCAATAAACCGCCGCGATCCACCACTGCCGCGTTCACGCGTATGCCCATGCCAACAGCGTGCTCAATAGCCGCTTTGACAGCAGTATTGGCCGCCTCCCAGTCAACGATAGGTTGATTTACAAAGCAGGGTTTAGTCAAAACAGTCTCCTTGGATAAACTTTAATAAAACACGCCCACACTTGGCGCGGCAACGCAGCCAAACAAACGCAACAGCGGTTATAAGGCAACGGATACAGACTCATTGCAAACAAACACTCAATAACCCACCGGTTTTGAGCTGACTCCTCGACGACTTATTAATTAATTTATTCAAGAAGTATGCAACGCCCATCAAACAAGGTCAATGACGAAATTGGATACCCGGTATTGATAACATGGATAAAGCGGCTGCCAGTATTCAATTCATGGCAAAAAGATGATTCAACCTATCCTTAACCGGCGGCAGACGCTTGATCCAGTGGCTTTCAGCCGACCTCAACCCCACAAGAGGGGGATGCGATGGTTATTGACCATCAGGCTAAAAATGAATAGAGTGCAGAAGGTTTCCAGCCACTTCTTTTTTGTGCCAAAGCACATCAATAGTCGGGGTTCGGGGTAGCTAGAAAAATTAATAATAGAGGGGATGGTACGTGGTTATCCGTAATGGAAGTACAGGTCGTTTTGACGGCAAGGTAGCGGTGATTACTGGTGCAGCGCAAGGGATCGGATTTGCGACCGCACAGCGCATGGGTCGGGAGGGTTGCCGTATCGTCATCGCCGACTTTTCTGCAGGTCCTGCCGCTGAGGCAGTAGAAGCGCTCAAGGTTGAAGGCATAGAGGCGGTGGCGGCGATTGGCGATTTGAGTGTCTATGCCGAGGCTGAGGCGACCATGCAGCAAGCCAAGGCGGCGTTTGGCGCAATTCATATTTTGGTGAACAATGTCGGCGGCACGATCTGGATGAAGCCTTTTTGGCATTACACTGAAGAGGAGATTCGCACCGAGGTGAATCGTTCTTTCTGGCCTACGATGTGGTGTGCGCGTGCCGTGTTGCCTATCATGCGTGAGACGGGGGGGGCGATTGTGAATGTGAGCTCGAACGCCGTTGAGGGCGAATATCGCATTCCTTATTCCGCTTCCAAAGGGGCTGTCGAAGCCTTGACCACAGCGCTGGCTGTTGAAGTGGCTGGTTTTGGCATTCGTGTGAATTGCATTGCGCCGGGCGGCACCTCGGCGCCGGAGCGTAAGACGCAACGTAACGTGAAGCCCGTGACTGAGCAGGATAAGGCCTGGCAAGAGCAGTTCATGATGCTGTTAAAAGATGAGGAGTTGATCAAGCCTTGGTCAACGGCAGAACAGCAAGCGGGTGTAATTTGCTTTTTGGCATCGGAAGATGCAGCGCATATCACAGGTGAAATTGTGCATACCGGTCGCCGTGGCAAACGCCTCTTTGATATGCTGGGTTTTGTGCCTTAAGCTGTATCTGGGATGTCCCTCGGCTTTGCCTTGATCCGCGAGCTTGGTCTCTGTGCGGATTTGGGATGTTTTTTTGTTCATGCCGAAAAATTTTTATAAAAAACAGGAGGACTCATCAATGAGAATAAATGAGTTGGTTGATCAGTCGACAGGCGCCCAACGGCGGAGGATTTATTCTGATCAAGCGGTTTATGACCAGGAAATGGAGCGGATATTCGGTCGCTGCTGGTTGTTCTTGGCGCATGAATCGCAGATCCCGAAGCCGGGCGATTTTTTCCGCACCTATATGGGTGAAGACGATGTGCTGGTGATTCGTCAGGAGGACATGGGCATCAAGGCGTTTATCAATAGCTGTACGCATCGGGGCAACCGCCTGGTGCGGGCAGATCGCGGCAATATGCGCGCCTTTGCTTGCAACTATCATGGCTGGGCTTTTGGTATTGATGGCAGCTTGGCGACTGTGCCGCTGGAGCGGGAGGTCTATTTCAACGAGATCAACAAGGATCAGTTCCGTCTGGTGCCTGTTGATCGTGTGGCTTCCTACCATGGGCTGGTCTTTGGCTGCTTTGATAAAGATGCGCCCTCGCTGGACGATTACTTGGGTGATATGCGCTGGTATCTTGATGCCGCGCTGGACGCCTTCCCGGATGGCACGGCACTTATCGGCGCGACACAAAAAGTGATTTTGCACACCAACTGGAAGCTGCCGGTTGAAAATGTGTGTGGTGATGGTTATCACTTGGGCTGGTCCCATGCGGGGGCGATGAAAGCCACGCAAAGCGGTGACTTGTCCGGTTTTACTGTGGGCAACACAGGTGTTGATCTTGAAGGCGGGATGTCTGTGGCAGGCTTGAATGGCAACTCGGTGCTGGCTTCGCTCGATGGCGTTTCGGGCTATGCTTTTTATCCAGAGCCTGCTCTGGCGTTGAAATATCTCAATGAAAACCGTGCCAAGGTGGTTGCCCGTCTAGGCAAGTTCCGTGGCGAGAAGATTTGGGGTTCGCAACTGAATATGACGGTATTCCCGAGCCTGCAGTTTTTGCCGGGGCTCAACTGGTTCCGCGTGTATCACCCCAAAGGCCCGGGCAAGATTGAGATGTGGACCTGGGCGATTGTCGAGAAAAACATGCCCGACGAATTAAAACAGCAGATTCTGGACAATGTGTCGCTAACTTTTGGTCCGGCCGGCCTGTTTGATAACGATGACGGCGATAATCTGGCTTCATGCACTTCACAATCCCGTGGCTGGCGTACAGCGCAAATGCCGGTGTATACCAACATGGCAATTGGCCACTCAGGCAAGCGCGAAGGGCTGCCGGGTGATATTGCCTCCGGCATCGTGAGCGAACACAACCAGCGCTATTTTTATCGCCGCTGGCAAGAGCACATGGAGGCCAAAGCCTGGGCTGAAGTTCCACAATACAATCTGAATCCACTGGAGGCGAAAGATGAACAGCGCACTGTCCAAACCGCTTGAGGCGAGGGCCATGCTGGCCGTTGAAAAGCATTTGGCCATTCAGCAGCAATTATTTCATGAAGCGCGTTTGCTTGACGAAGAGCGCTATGACGATTGGCTGAGCCTGTTGACGGATGATATTCGCTACCGCATGCCAGTCACCGAGCGTCGCTTCCGTAAAGACCGTAGCCCGCCTTTGGCTTTTGGGGGCGGTTATATTTTTGACGAAAACAAGGCGCGCCTGGGCATGCGCATCGGCCGTTTGCAATCCGGTTTGGTGTGGGCGGAAGACCCGCGCAACATGGTTCGCCGCATGGTTAACAATATCGAAATCTGGCGGGGCGCAGAAGCCAATGAGGCGGAGGTTTATTCTGTCGTGACTATCCATCGCAGCCGCATTGATGGCGAGGAAAAGCATTTTGTCGCTGGGCGTCGTGACGTGTGGCGTGAAACGGGCCAAGGCTGGCGTTTGAGTATGCGCGAGATGTTGCTCGATACCGCTGTGGTGTTGGATAGCAACATGAACACATTATTTTAAAGAGGAGGCATCATGTCATCGCAATGTGGAAGTAATTCAGGTAACTACACAGGTGTATCACCTGCTGTCTGGCCTGCGAAGGTGAATCAAATCCCAAAAGAGATTTTTGGGGATGAGGCGTTATTTGAAGAAGAACTGAAGAGGATTTTTTATGGCGACTGCTGGCACGCAGTCGGCCATGTTGCCGAAGTGCCGAACATAGGCGACTTTAAGACCTTTGATTTAGGTCGAGTGCCTTTGCTGATCGCGCGGGGCAAAGACAATATCGTGCGGGTGTTTTATAACACCTGTACGCACCGCGGCAATCAGCTGGAGACGTCGACCAGCGGTAATCGCAAAGAGTTTGAATGCCCCTATCACCGCTGGCTGTTTTCGCTGGAAGGCGCGCTGGCGGCTTGCCCCGGGTCGAAAGAATTCGCCCCGGATTTCAAGCAGGAAAATTTCGGCCTGATGGAAGTGAAGAGCGAGCAGTTCCTGGGCCTCATCATGGTCACCATGGGCAAGAACACGCCGCCACTCACCGAGTGGATGGGGG
>DILC01000027.1:0-1792 GCA_002424865.1 Rhodocyclaceae bacterium UBA5602
GCGCTAAAGCAGCCCAAGGGTTCGCTCCATGCCCGCCGCAGGATATCTTCGCGCAACCGGTTGGCCTGCCCGCGCCAGTATTCTCCCCTGTCGGGCAATGCCAGATGCGCCGCGATTTTGGCCAGGCGGTCACAGGCAACCCAGCACATCACCGCAGAATAGGTATGCACCCGGCTACTGCCGCGAAACTCCCAGAGGCCGGCGTCCGGCTGGTCGTAGACCGCCACGGCGCGCTCGCCCAGCGGCTCCAGCCGATGGAACAGCGTTGCATCTCCCTGCCTTGTCAAGCGCCGGTCGAAAAACAGATGCGTGGCGGCGAGTATCACCGAGCCATAAACGTCGTGCTGCACCTGCCGATAAGCGTCGTTGCCAACCCGCACCGGCCCCATGAGCCGGTAGCCTGGCAATTCGGGAACCTCCCGCTCTTCCAGCCGGGCGCGCTCGTCAATGCCATAGACCGGCTGCAAGCCATTGGTGGCGGCGGCGGCGACGTTCACGATGTAAGCGATGTAACGTTCCATCGAATGCGTCCCGCCCAGGCGGTTGAGCGCATTGACGACAAAATAGCCGTCGCGCAACCAGCAATAGCGGTAATCCCAGTTGCGCATGCTGTTGGGCGCTTCGGGGACGGATGTGGTCATTGCGGCGATGATCGCGCCCGTGTCCTCATAGGTATTTAGCTTCAACGTGATGGCGGCGCGGATGACGGCATCCTGCCATTCAAATGGAATACCCAGGGTGCTCACCCATTGCCGCCAATAGTGTGCAGTCTCGTCCAGGAAATGTTGCCCGAGCTTGTCCGCGGCCTCAGGCACCGTTTCATCCGGGCCGAACAGGAAGGTCAGATTGTCTTCCAGGAAAAAAGTCGTCTCCTGCAGCACGGCGGTAATCGAGGCGTCGGTCGTCAGCCGCACCGCGAGATCCGGGGTGACATAACGGACATGGTTGCTGCCCCAGGTCACGCCTGGCCGTTGGCTGCCGTAGCTGCAGGATGGCCGCAGGCGCAGCGTGATGCGTGGGGAACCGGCCAGGCGCTTGAACTTGCGCACCAGCATCATGGGCCTGAAGATGCGGCCATGCTGGTGAAAGCGCGGCGCAAAATCGGTCACCTCGATACAGCCGCCGTGCTGGTCATACAGCCGCGTGACCAGCACGGCGGTATTTTCCAGATACTGTTGCTCCGCACGGGCGAAGTCGATCACGTCGATGGCGAAAAAGCCAAAGTCATCCGTGTCGCGGCGCTCGCGCAGCAAGGAACAAAAGAACGGGTCGCCATCGAAACGCGGCAGGCATCCCCAGACCATCTCGGCGCGTTCATCGACCAAGACGCCAAGCGTGCAATTGCCGATCAATCCAAGATCAAGACTGCTCATAAATCAAATCCTCTTTAGCAAAACCCCTGGCCAGCCAGGCGCGCACGGCAGCCACGTCCGGCAGCCGCCAGCGCGCGCAGGTTCGTCCCTTGCCGACTTTGATCGAATGGCCGCCCAGCCGGTTGACCCGGTCAAAGCCATGCTCATCGGTCACATCGTCCCCGATGAAAACCGGTTGCCGCCCGCGAAAAGGCGCTTGTTCCATGAATTCGGCAATGGCTGTGCCCTTGTCGTGAACAGCGGGCTTGAGCTCCAGCACATACCTGCCTTTTTGCAACGTCAGGGGTAAACCGCTTGCCGCCAGCCATTGTTTGACCTGCCGATGGATATAGCTCGCCAACTGCGGCGCCTTGCGGTAATGAATGGCGATAGCGAGCCCCTTGTCTTCCAGCAATAATCCATCATGGCGTAAAACCAGG
>DILC01000027.1:1833-4231 GCA_002424865.1 Rhodocyclaceae bacterium UBA5602
GGCCCAGCGCATCACGCAATTCCAGCCCATGCTGGCCGGCAATCGGAATACGCATGCCGCCCAGCCGCGTGTCGAGATCAGCCAGCGCCCGGCCACTCACCAGCGCGAGCGCGCCGCCGCACGCACGATATAAGCGCGTGATCAGGCCAAGCAAAACATCATCAACGTGAATGGCGTCCGGGCTGTCCGCAAAAGCGATCAGCGTTCCATCAACGTCCAGAAAGTAAGCCCAACCGGTTTGCGCCGGGGGCGGCGCGCCATGTTTTTGCCCCATCATCCGCCCGCTCATTCCGCAAAAACACCGTCGCGGGCAGACCCTGACCGTTGCAGCACACGCCGTCGCCGCATCCGCGCCGCATCCAGCAACATGCGGCCGGCCCAGCGGTAGATATTGAACTCGCGCACCAAGGCGCGCATCAGCCGCATGCGGTCGCGCTGTTCCGATTCCGGCATGGTGAGCGCAAGGTGCAAGGCGGCAGCGCACTGGTCCATGTCATATGGATTGACGATCAGGGCTTCCGCCAGTTCGCTGGCGGCGCCGGTAAACTGCGACAGGATCAGCACGCCGCGCTCGTCATCATGCGCGGCGATGAATTCCTTGGCGACCAGGTTCATGCCGTCATGCAGGCTGCTGACAAAACAAAGGTCAGCCGCCCGGTAATGCGCATAGATGGCTTCCGTTTCATGGTGTTCTATTTTGAGCAGGATGGGCTCCGCCACATCTGTCCGTCCCCGGGTAAAGCGCTCATTGATCGCTTGCGCCAGCGACCGTACCTGAGCATCGTAGGCTTGATATTCGTCGATTTTGGAACGTGATGGCGCGGCGATCTGCATGAAGCTGAAACGGCCGATCCATTCCGGTTGCAGTTCCAGCAAGCGCTCGACGGCGCGGAAGCGCTCGATGATGCCCTTGGTGTAATCCAGTCGATCCACGCCGATGCCGAGCAGATGGTCCAGGGGCAGGCCGTTGGTCTGGCGGACTTCCTCACGGCACGCCGCGACGGGTTTTTTCAGCAGCTCGGGGTCGGGCGGCCAGGTGATGGAAATCGGGTAGCGGTGCACAGCCGTCAGCTCGCCGCCCAGGCTGACGGTGAACGCATCGCGGTCCACGCGCGCTTCGAGCAGGCGATCGACGGTGTCGACAAAATTATTGCAGTGGGTCTGGGTATGGAAACCGAGAATGCTGCTGCCCAGCAAGCCCGAAAGAATCTCCTCGCGCCACGGGCAGATGGAAAACGATTCCTGATTCGGCCAGGGAATGTGCCAGAAAGTAATGATCGTCGCCTCAGGCATTTCCTCGCGGATCATGCGGGGCACCAGGGCAAGGTGGTAGTCCTGGATCAGCACGATCGGCGCTGGCGTGCCCGCTTCCTCGATGACGGCCTTGGCGAATTTGCGGTTGACGTCGACATAGTGTTTCCAGTCGCCTGAACGGAACGTCGGGCGCACGTGGGCATTATGGCAAAGCGGCCACAGGCCCTCATTGGCAAAGCCGTAGTAGTACCCCGCCTCCTCCTCCGCGCTGAGCCATATCCGGCGCAGGTTATAGGCCGGCTTGTCCGGCGGCACGCGCACGCGATCCTGCGCATCCACTACCTCCCGGTCGGCCGAGCCGCCGCCGTGGGCGATCCAGGTGCCCGAGCAGGCGCGCATGATTGGCTCAAGCGCGGTCACCAGGCCGCTGGCCGGACGGTGCACCTCGATCTGCCCGCCGTGCTGTTCATGGATATAAGGCTCGCGGTTGGATACGACAATGACATTCTCGCCGCGCAACTCTCCGTGCAGGATGGCGCGCAGGCTGTTTGGTGTCCAGCTGATTTGGCTTTCGTCGCGCGAGCGCACCTCTGATTCAAGCCCGTGCACCAGTTTTTGCAGGTCACGCGCGAGAGGGCGCAGTTCGGGTGGCGCCTTGGGAGGCGTTTCTGGCCGTCGCAGAAGCCCTTCGCCGCGCATCAAGGCGCGCATGCCCTGCACCCAGCCGCGCCAGGAAAGTTGCGCAATGGCGACCGTAAGCAGTGAAATGACCACCGCCAGGCCGGTGAAAAAATAGAACAGGTAACGCCGGGTTTCTTCGCTGCGCCGTTCCACAAAGCTCATGTCGTGTACCAGGATCAACTGACCTTGCGGCGCATCAGCGCTGGCCAACGGCATCACGGTGACATGCAGCAAGCCTTGTGGCTGCGGCAAGAGATGGTTGGCGGAACGATTGAAGCGTTCCAGTTCGTTGCAGCGCACTTCCTGCGGCAACAGCCTGGAGGCAATGGGCATGCTGGTGGGCGATGGGCAATAAGCCACCGCATAGAGCCGTTCATCCTGCGAGATTTTGTTGAAAAAGTTGACGACCTTCTTTTGCGAGCCTGCCGCGAGTTGCTCCAGCAACGGCTCCTGGATGGTATTG
>DILC01000027.1:4365-6168 GCA_002424865.1 Rhodocyclaceae bacterium UBA5602
GGTTATAAAAACGCTTGCAACCTGCAAAGCAATGCGCTGCTTACGGCCAGAAAGCCAAAGGCTTTATCGACCTTTATCAACATCAGGCAAATACTCCCATGCCGCCAATGCCCTCCGCTTCCTGTTGCACGATCAGGCCGAAAGCCTGTGCCCATGCCAACGGGCGGGCACAAGGAAAACGCCAAAAAGGGCGGGGAGAGCCCGGTTGATGGTAGGGAAGCCGGCCATCCCCTTGCGGAAACCCCGTGCTGCTATCTATACGTTTCAGGGTTGATCCATGACTGCCTCCTTTTTAAGGATAACGCGTTTTTACAGATAGGTTGTTGGAGAATTCTATTTATGCGTATGGCGCAATCAGATCATCTGGATGCGGCGGCATGCGATTTGCATTGGCGGCATGGGGCGCATGCCAACTGGCCGCTGGGCAGAAAGTCGGCTGTGGCGGGACGGCGCGCCTTCATCCCGCCGCGCGCAGGGTGCATTGTTTTATGCGCCAATGCAAGCCTTCGCATGCGCCGCGCTCCGGTAGAATGCCCGCCCGGGTCCCTTCGGCGAGATGGCCGCCCGGCGTTTCTTTCTCGCGCGCTTATTTATTTAACGTGAAAAACTTGGGCAAGCGCGCTTGTGTAATAACCGAGCGTAGCGAGCCGGATAGAAGCCTCCCCGGGAGGGGAGGATGGGAGGGGCGGGTCCATCTGCCAACCCTTGGTGCAACGAAGTTGATGGATTTCATGATTCGGGGGCGGCCCATCGGCGCTATGTGCGTTATTTATTATTTATGTTAGATACCCTTTCCCTTTCCAGCATTGACTCATCTCCGCTCTGGCTTGCGCTGGTCGCCTTGCTGCTGCTGTGTGGCTGGGTTGCCGGTGAACTGGCGACGCGCATTCGCCTGCCGCGCGTGATTGGTTATGCGCTGGCCGGCGGTTTATTTGGCATGCTGGACCACGCGCTCCCCACGGTCGATTTACACGGGCCGGCACGCCTGTTAGGCGAAATAGGCCTGGGTGTGTTGCTCTTCGATCTTGGGCGCCGGGTTGATTTTTCCTGGCTCAAGCGCGATCCGACGCTGGCCCTGACCGCCGTGGCAGAGATGGGCGCGACCTTTGTCGTTTGCTTCGGCATTTTGCGCCTGCTGGATGTCGCGACGCCATGGGCAGCGGTAGCGGCGGCGATTGCCATGTCTACCTCGCCGGGGGTGGTGGTTACCATCGTCCGCGATGTGCGTGCCCAGGGACAAGTCACCGAGCGCCTGCTGTGGCTGACGGCGGCGAATTCGACCATGGCGGCATTGATGGCAACCCTTTTGGCCGGATGGTTGCATGCCGGACAGGCGAGCACGCCTTGGCATATGGTCGTTATTCAGCCTTTGTATCTGGTCATGGGTTCCCTGCTGCTGGCTGCCTTTGTGGCTTCGGCGATTTCAATCGTGGCGTGGGTTATCGGGAAGAACAGAACCCGCCGTCTGGTGCTCAATTTGTCCGCCATTCTGTTTACGCTTGCTGTTGCGCGGGCGCTGGATCTTTCAGTGCCCTTGAGCCTGCTGGCGCTGGGCTTGATCACCCATCACCAGAGCCGGCGCGATGACTGCGCCAGTGAAGAATTTGGTGAAATGGCCCTGCCGCTCATCGTGCTTTTTTTCGTCTTCGCCGGCACCAGCCTGGCGAGCGTCGACTGGCTGCGTTACGGCTGGCCAGCGCTGGTCCTGGTGGCGGCGCGGTTGTCGGCGAAGTGGCTGGCGACGGGTCTGGTTGCGCGCTTGTCAGGGCTGACTTTTCGCCACAGCTTTCGTCTGGGACTGGG
>DILC01000027.1:6215-14264 GCA_002424865.1 Rhodocyclaceae bacterium UBA5602
GCCAGCGCGATGGCCGGCATTCTGGTGGCGGCCATCGCGCTGCTTGAGTTGCTGGGGCCGCTGGCGACGCATTTCGCGCTGGTGCGGTCAGGTGAAGCGGCACCCGATGAAATGACGCGCCCGGAGGCCATGCATGGCTGAACTGTTGGAATTCACGCCATCGCCGCAGCTCTCGTTCGGCATTGAGCTGGAACTGCAAGTGGTGAATACCACGGACTACAACCTGACCCAGGGCGCCTCCTACCTGCTGCGCAAGTTGCGCAAGACACCGGGCGACATCAAGCACGAAGTCACCGAAAGCATGATCGAAATCGCCACCGGCGTGCATACCCGCCATGCGGCGGCGCTTGACGAATTGCGCAGCCTGCGCGATGCGCTGGTGGCGGCGGCAGACCAGTTGAATCTGGTAGTTTGCGGCGGCGGCACGCATCCTTTTCAGCATTGGGATGACCGCCGCATCGTCGATAACCCGCGCTATAAAAAAGTGTCCGAGCTGTATGGCTATCTGGCCAAGCAGTTCACCGTATTTGGCCAGCATGTCCATGTCGGCTGCCCCAGCGGTGACGATGCGGTCTACTTGCTGCATGCGCTGGCCGACTACGTGCCGCATTTCATTGCGCTATCGGCCTCCTCCCCATTCCAGCAAGGCGTGGACACCCGCTTTGCCAGCTCGCGGCTGCATGTGGTGAGCGCTTTCCCGCTGGCCGGGCATGCGCCCTGGTGCACGCAATGGCGCGAATTCGAGAATTATTTCGGCCGCATGCGGCAGGCCGGGATCGTCGCCAGCATGAAGGATTTTTACTGGGACATCCGCCCCAAGCCGGAATTCGGCACTGTCGAGATCCGCGTTTGCGATACACCCTTGTCGCTGCAGATGGCCGCTGCCCTGGCCGCCTACGCCCAAGCGCTGGCGCGGCGCTTGTTGCGTGAGCGTCACGTGCTGAATGGCGCTGACCATTATCTGGCCTATGCCAGCAACCGCTTCAACGCCTGCCGCTATGGTCTCGACGCCGAGCTGATCGACGTGGCCAGCGGCAACCGACGGCTTTTGGCGGATGATGTGCTGAAAACGATTGACAGCCTGGCGGACGATGCGGCGGCGCTGGAATCAACCGCTGCGCTGGCCTGGCTGGCAGAGGGTGTGCATGCGCGGCAGAATGGCGCCGCCTGGCAGCGCCGCGAGTTTGCCGAACATGCCGATTTTCCACGTCTGGTGCGACGGCAGGCCGGCCTGTGGCGGCAAGACGATGGCGCGCCGGGGCTATAAGCCATTGGATTGTCCGCTGGCCACAGCTTCACACAACGCCCTTGCATCCGCAGGTCACGAGAGCTTCGCGTTGCGGCATGCGATCAACCCGCATGGGCACTGATTGGCAAGATGCGCTTTACTGCAGTGCAACAATAAAATAAGATGGCGGCTTCGAAAAATATCTGCAAGTCATCCGCCTGAGCCTCTACCCATGTAAGTTTGATCCTCTCCGCAAGCCAGCAGTCGCCAAAGATCCTCGCACGGGGATCACGCTTTGGCTGCCTCTCCGGCTCAGAGTCCCTTTGGCTTTTAGCCGGACAATGAGCCTGGCGCCCACCAGGAAAAACGCTGACTTAAAACATACTGGCCTCGCTTCGCCTGTCGGCGATATTCAAGCAGTAATTACCATGGAATAGAAGAATGATGAAATCCCTACGCCAGGACTGGCTTGCCAATGTCCGCAATGATTTGCTCGCAGGCCTCGTGGTCGCGCTGGCGCTGATCCCCGAAGCCATTGCCTTTTCGATCATCGCCGGGGTTGACCCCAAGGTGGGGCTGTATGCCTCGTTCTGTATTGCCACGGTTATCGCTTTTACCGGCGGCCGTCCCGGCATGATCTCGGCTGCCACCGGCGCCATGGCGCTGGTCATGGTCATGCTGGTCAAGGAACACGGCCTGCAATACCTGCTGGCCGCCACGGTGTTGACTGGCGTGCTGCAGATCCTCGCGGGCTGGCTCAGGCTCGGCGCGCTCATGCGCTTCGTCTCGCGCTCGGTCATCACCGGCTTCGTCAATGCGCTGGCCATCCTCATATTCATGGCGCAATTGCCCGAGCTGACTGATGTGGGCTGGCATGTGTATGCCATGACGGCGGCAGGTCTTGCCATCATTTATCTGTTTCCCTACCTCACCAAAACCATCCCATCGCCGCTAGTGGCCATCGTGGCATTGACAGCTGCCGCCATTGTCCTCGGCCTTGACATCCGCACTGTCGGCGACATGGGCCAGTTGCCCGACAGCCTGCCGCTGTTCCTGTTGCCGGATGTGCCGCTGAATCTGCAGACGCTGCAAATCATCTTCCCGGTATCCGCCACGCTGGCCGTGGTCGGCCTGCTCGAATCCATGATGACGGCTTCCATTGTTGACGACCTGACGGACTCCAGCAGCAACAAGAACCGGGAGTGTGTGGGGCAAGGCATCGCCAACATCGCCTCCGGTTTCATCGGCGGCATGGCCGGTTGCGCCATGATTGGCCAGTCGGTCATCAACGTGAAATCCGGTGGCCGCGGCCGGCTTTCCACGCTGATGGCAGGCGTGTTCCTGTTGCTGATGGTAGTGTTCATCGGTGACTGGGTGGCGCGTATCCCGATGGCCGCGCTGGTGGCGGTGATGATCATGGTGTCCATCGGCACGTTTAACTGGGCTTCGATCCGCAACCTGCGCGAGCATCCGAAAAGCTCCAGCGCAGTGATGCTCGCCACCGTCGTGGTAGTGGTGGCTACGCATGATCTTGCCAAGGGGGTGCTGGTCGGCGTGCTGTTGTCGGGCTTCTTCTTCGCCCATAAGGTAGGACAAATCCTGCGCATCAAATCAATGATCGGCGACGAAGGCCGCATGCGCACCTATCATGTCTCCGGGCAAGTGTTCTTTGCCTCGGCCGAACGTTTCGTCAATGCCTTTGATTACAAGGAAGTGATCGAGAAAGTCCGCATCGACGTGAGCCGCGCCCACTTCTGGGACATCACGGCGGTCAGCGCGCTGGATAAGGTGGTCATCAAATTCCGCCGCGAAGCCACCGAGGTTGAGGTCATCGGCCTGGACGAAGCCAGCGCCACCCTGGTGGATAAATTCGCCGTGCATGATAAGGACGGCGCTGAAGACATGCTGACAGGCCACTGAGGAGAGGGGATAGACGATGAAAAACGAAAATAAAGTGCTGGCCTGCGTGGATCAATCCCGCTTTGCCGACCATGTGGCCGATTATGCAGTTTGGGCCGCCCGGCGCCTGGATGCGCCGCTCGAATTCCTCCATGTCATCGACCGCCACCCGGAAATCGGTTCTGGCAACGATCATAGCGGGGCGATTGGCATCAACAGCCAGGAGAACCTGCTGAACCAGCTCTCTTTGGAAGACGAAACCCGCACCAAAACCATCCGCGAGCAAGGCCGTATTTTCCTGAACCGCCTGCGTGAACGCGCCATCATTGCGGGGACAAAATCAGTCGACATCCGGCAACGCCACGGCGAGCTGGAAGAAACCCTGGCTGAGCAGGCAGGCGATGTGCGCTTTCTTGTCCTCGGCCGGCGCGGGGAATCCGCAGAAATGACCCAGCGTGACATCGGCCGTAATGTGGAGCGCGTCGTGCGCGCATTGCACAAACCCATCCTGGCAGTGACCGAAGCCTTCAGGGAGCCCCAGCGCGTGATGCTTGCCTTCGATGGCGGCAGCGTCACCCGGCGCGGCGTTGAACTGATAGCGGCCAGCCCCCTCTTGCGCGGCCTGCCTATCCATTTGCTCATGTCCGGCAAAGAAAGCCATGATGCGACAAGACAGCTTGAATGGGCCAGGTCAACGCTCGCCGCGGCTGGTTATGAAGTCAGCGTTTCATTGGCGCCAGGCGACGCCGAAAGCATCATCGCCAAGACAGTGCGCGAACAATCCATTGACTTGCTGATCATGGGCGCTTATTCGCATTCCTCTGCGCGCGCGCTATTTTTTGGCAGCAAGACCACCGACCTGCTGCGTTCGGCTAGCATTCCCACCTTGCTACTGCGCTAAACACCGGTTAAATTTCTTGACCATGAAGGAGAAAAAGTGAAACTGATCCTGCCAATATTCCTGGCATTGCTAGCATCTACTGATGTTTTTGCCGCTGGCGCCGCCAGTTCGCCAGCGGGTGAAAATCTATTGTGGCTGGCGCTGATTTTGATGAGTGCGCGGCTGTTTGCGCCCTTGGCGCAGCGCGTGGGCTTTCCTGCTGTGCTGGGTGAATTGCTCTTGGGCGTGGCACTGGGCAATTTATCCTTGCTTGGCATCTCGTTTTTCAGCGGTGTCACGCAAGATCCTATCATTGCCTTTATTGCGGAGATGGGCGTGTTGGTCCTGCTACTGCAAATCGGCTTGGAGACACAGCTAAAAGATTTGCTTGCCGTTGGTCCGCGGGCTTTGGCGGTAGGTGTCATCGGCATCATCATGCCTTTCATTTTGGGGGTTTGGGTGGTCGGCCCCTGGCTGCTGCCAGGTAAGGAATTGAATGCGTACCTGTTTTTGGGCGCCACCTTGTCAGCCACCTCGGTGGGCATTACCGGGCGTGTGTTTCGCGATATGGGCAAGCTCAACTTACCCGCCGCGCGCATTGTGCTGGGCGCAGCGGTAATCGACGATGTGCTGGGCCTGATCATCCTCGCCGTGGTCTCCAGCCTCGTTTCCCTCGGCACGGTAAGCGCCGGTGCGGTGGGCTTGATCCTGGCCAAGGCTTTGTTGTTTCTGGGCGGCAGCATAGGCATTGGGCGTTTGATTGCGCCTTGGGTCAGTCATTCCTTGGCGCGCCTGGACGCAGGCCCGGCGATGTTGTTTGCGCAAGTGTTGTCTACCGCCTTGGCCTTTTCCTGGCTCGCTCATGTCATGGGCTTGGCGCCGATTATTGGCGCGTTTGCCGCAGGCCTGTTGTTCGAGCCGGTGTTTCTGCATAAGTTTGAGCGCCCCACCATGGTGCGTGATATTGAGGCGGTTTTACCTGCTCATTTACCAGCCAATTCATCTGCCAATGAGACTGGCTTGATGGAGAAGATCAAGGCTGTTTTGGCCAAACACACCGGCCACCAGCATGAGCATCTGATTGAACCCATCGGTTATTTTTTCGTGCCGGTGTTTTTTGTGCTCACCGGCATGCAGGTGGATTTGCAAACCTTGGCCGATCCGGCCATCTTGATGGTCGGCCTTGGTGTGACGATAGCGGCGATTGTCGGCAAGCTGATTGCGGGCCTGGCCGCAGGGCGTGAAGCGGGCGGCTGGCTGGTCGGCTGGGGCATGGTGCCACGCGGCGAGGTCGGGCTGATTTTTGCGATGACCGGCCGGCAACTGGGCGTGATGAGCGAGGCGATGTTCTCCGTCATCGTCATCATGGTCATCCTCACCACGCTGATCACGCCACCCGTGTTGTCGTACCTGCTGCGCCATAGCAAGTCGCAAGTAAAAACCGCGTAAAAAGTCGGCGCTGGCGGAACGCCGCCAGCGCCTTGGCTAGCGGCGAAACCCTCCCCGTGTCCGTTGCTGGCGCCAGGGATTACGCTTGCATATCGACAAAATAATTAGCGGCCCTGCAAAACCCCGCCAACCCGCATGAAAACTGGCTTTTTTGTATAAATCGTGTACGCCAAATCCCTCAGGAAACGTTTGATGGAGAGTTGATTCCTGAGGGAAACGATGATGCAAGAACAAGACTTTTTCCGCAGCCGCATTGACGCCATGATCAATTTGAACGATGCGTTGGCGGTACTCGCGACGCGACTGCCCTGGGATCAAATCGAGACGGCCGTAGCGGCGAAGTTTGAACGCCAGCATCGCGCAGGCCAGACACTCGGAGGTCAGGACATGTTCGGCGCCACCGCAGTCTTGGTGGGCGCAGGTCGCTCCAATGCCGGACGCCCCAAGCTCCCGATTCGCCTGATGGCCAGCCTGCTGTACCTCAAAGTCGCTTTCGCCGCGACCTGGGCGAGGAAGGACTGGAAATGCTGCTCAAGGCCACCATCGACACAGTCGCCGCAATGGAGGCGGTCAAACCCAAAGACCCGGAGCGCGTGATTGTTGACACCACCGTGCAGGAGAAAGCCATCGCGCACCCGGTAAACAGCCGCTTACTGGAGATCGCACGTCACAAGGTGGTGAGTGCGGCCAAACGCGCAGGCATTCAACTCAAGCAGACCTTTGCCAAAGAAGGCAAAGCAAAGGCTTGCGCTGGAAGGCGGGTGGCTACGCCCATGCCAAGCAGTTCCGGCGCCTGCAACGGGTGCTCAAACGCCAGTGCACGATTCTTGGCATCGTCATCCGAGAGGTGCAACGCAAAATGCATAGCGCTGACTTTGCGCCCAATCACCCCAAGGCCGTGAGCGACTTGTCGATGTGGCTTGAACGAGCTGAGCGCGTTCGAAAGCAGCAGCGAACATCGCTCGTTGATCACGCCAGCGGGTTGTCATTCCTACTGAAAATTCGGCGCTCGTCACACGGCGAACCCGATGGCACACCGCGTCTAGGCCATCCAGCCGCTGCACGCGATGATCAATCCCAGCCGCGATAATTTCGCCGACCGCCATCATGTCCAAACCCACGCCGCTCACCGCGCCACTCATGATGGTCATCCCAGTCGTCACGACCATGACGAAAACCGTGAGGATGTCCATAAAACCCGCGCCCGCGCGGTTGCACATAAACCGCGTTGTATTCGTAATATTCTGGGCGGTAATAGGCTACCGGACGTGGTAGCGCATAAACTGGCGCATACACCGGCGCTGCCACATAGCGCTCGCGCCGCCTGCCATCCGTGGTGATGGCAACGCCCGTTGCCGCACCTAATGCGCCACCAATAATCGCGCCATCTCTGCCGCCCAACTGATTGCCAATGACCGCTCCGGCACCGCCGCCAATCAAGCCGCCCAAGAGCGCATCACCAGATCGTTCCCCCGCCTGTGCGCCACCTGCTGCCAGCAAAAGCGATGAGCAAAGAATCAGGATAAGTTTGTTTTTCGTTTTCATGCGACACCTCCATTAACCGTTGGTCCTGCTGAACCGAGGCCAAAAGATAGCCTGACCATCCAGCGAAAGTGTATGCACAGGGTAATCATGTGTAAGCAAACGTAAAAAATCACCCTCCCCGCGCTATTCTCTCTTCATCATTTCGAACGCGTTCCTCACGGACAGCCTTAATCTCCGCCCGTAGCGCAACCACTTCCGCGTGCAGCAAGCGTATATCGTAGTGCATCTCGCGGCGCAGTTTTTTTTCATCTTCCTCGATGAAAAAAACAGCAATCGAAGCGGTTGTAAGCGACAGCATGCCAAACCCGATCACCACAGTGAAAATGGCAAAGAGCCGCGACGCCGTTGTAGTCGGCACAAAGTCTCCATAGCCCACCGTCGCCCCGGTAGCAAAAGCCAGCCACAAACCCTCACCATAGTTATGCACCGTGGGCTCCAGCCAGAAGAACACGAGGCCCGATAAAGCCAGCAAAATAGCCCCCGCCGCCAGCAACCAGAGCGTTATGGTGGCGCGGAACAACTCGCGCGCTATGGCCAATGTGCGTGCCAGCAGCAATGACGCCCACGCCACCCGCATGATGCGCGTAAGGGCTAGCCACTGCTCCTCTATGCCAAACAAACTCGCGGCGGCGGCAGCGATAATGATCAAATCCAGCCAGTTACGCAGCGCATAGCGCACTGGCTGACGGCTCACTGACATCATCCATAACAGCTCGGCACTAAAGGCAAAAAGAATCAGCCCATCCAACATGCGCCCGACATGATGCCAGCTAGCCTCAGGTGGCGAGAGATCAAACCACAATGCAGGCAAAGCCAGCAGCGCCATCAAGGTCATCGGCCAGCGCAAGCGATGCGCCCATTGGTGCGCGGCCGGGGTATCGTGGGTAGCAACGCCACCCACGCCAAAAAAAATGCGTATATCAAGCATCCCAAGATCATAACGCAGACATGCGAGAAACCTCTTGCGCCCGGTCAAATGGGGCGTGCAGTTTTGCATCGCGCTTTAAATCGCTGCCCTTGCCTTGTTAGCGTGAAACAACGCCATTTG
>DILC01000076.1:0-2044 GCA_002424865.1 Rhodocyclaceae bacterium UBA5602
TGCTGTTGGCCGCCGCCAAGTTGGCCGAGCGCAATGGCGTGTGGGACCGCGCCATTTCCAGCGCCGACCGCACACAAAACACGCATAATTTCGGCTTGCGCTACCTCGCCCCTTATGCCGACCACATCCTGCCTGAAGCCAATGCACAAGGCCTGGATAGCGCCTGGGTGTATGGCTTGATGCGCCAGGAGTCGCGCTTTGTCACGCAAGCCAATTCTTCGGTGGGCGCGCAAGGCTTGATGCAAGTCATGCCGGCCACCGCCCAATGGGTGGCGAAAAAAATCAACCTGAAAGGCTATGCGCCGCAACAGATTGCCGACATTAACACCAACGTTCTGCTGGGCGCGAGCTACTTGCGCCTGGTCAGCGAATCGCTGGATAACTCGCCCGTGTTAGCCTCTGCCGCCTACAATGCGGGCCCCGGCCGGGCGCGGCGCTGGCGCGATACACGGCCGCTGGAAGGCGCGATTTATGCCGAGACCATTCCGTTTCCCGAAACGCGGGATTATGTGAAGAAAGTGATGAGCAACACCCTGTACTACCATCTGCTGTTCCGTGACACCGACCGCTCGCTCAAGGCGCTGTTAGGCGTGATTCAACCCGCCAGCGCAAGTGCGGCTTTCGTCAAGGACTTGCCATGAAGCAGGCAGGCAGGCCATGAAAACTTACGCCGTAGGCGGCGCTGTGCGCGATGAGCTGCTGGGTTTGGCCGTCAAAGACCGCGACTGGGTGGTGGTCGGGGCAACGCCTGCCGCCATGCAGGCACAAGGCTTTTTGCCCGTGGGCCGGGACTTTCCGGTGTTCTTGCACCCCGCCACAAAGGAAGAATATGCCTTGGCCAGGACAGAACGCAAAACCGCGCCAGGTTACGCGGGCTTTGTGTTTCATGCGGCAACAGAAGTCACCCTGGAAGAAGATTTACGGCGCCGCGATTTGACCATCAACGCCATCGCCAAGGCAGAAGACGGCACGCTGATCGACCCGTATGGCGGACGGGCGGACCTCGAAGCCAAACGCTTGCGCCACGTCTCCCCCGCCTTTGCCGAAGACCCGGTGCGCATTTTGCGCGTCGCGCGTTTGGCTGCGCGGTTTAGCGACTTCACCCTGGCGCCTGAAACGCTGGCCTTAATGCAGCAGATGGTCGCCAACGGCGAAGCCGATGCCCTGGTGGCTGAGCGCGTCTGGCAAGAGCTGGCGCGAGGGCTGATGGAAGCCACGCCGTCGCGCATGTTCACCGTACTGGACGACTGTGGCGCATTAGCAAAACTGCTGCCCGAACTCGCCGCGCTCAAGGGTGTGCCGCAGCGTGCCGATTACCACCCTGAGATCGACACCTTTGTGCATGTGATGCTGGTAGCCGATATGGCAGCCCACCTGAACGGATCGCTGCCCGCCCGTTTTGCGGCGCTAACGCATGACTTAGGCAAGGGCGTAACGCCAGCGGACATGCTGCCCCGCCATGCCGGGCATGAACAAAAAAGTGTGGCCCAGCTCCGCCCCTTGTGCGAGCGGCTGCGCGTGCCGGGCGACTGCCGCGAGGTGGCGCAACTGGTGGCGCGCCATCACGGCACGATACACCGTTATGCAGAACTCAAACCCAGCACCCGGTTAGAGCTGCTGGAATCGTGCGATGCCCTGCGGCGTCCTGAACGCTTTGCGCAAATGCTGCTTGCATGCGAAGCGGACTATCGCGGACGGCTAGGTTGGCAAACCCGGGCTTACCCGCAAGCAGAAGCCTGGCTTGCGGCGCTCGCTGCTGCGCATGCCGTCGACGCCGGCGCCATTGCGCGCGAAGTAAAAGCCGAGACCCCCAGGGGAGCTTCCGGAAACGGGCCCAAGCCTGCGGGGCACGCCGGCAAAACGGCGCAAGACATGGCGGCAGCTGAAAATTCCGCCACAGTGAATCCCAAACGGATCGCCGAACGTATCCGCTCTGCACGGCTGGCGGCCTTAAAAAGGCTTGCGCCGTAAATCACATCCATTACGTGACGCCAGCCTGACGCTCATGGTAAGTAAATACTACCCGCAGATGATGAAACACGCG
>DILC01000076.1:2095-8034 GCA_002424865.1 Rhodocyclaceae bacterium UBA5602
GCGCTTGCCCCAAGCCTTTCACGTTAAACCCACCGCGCTATCGCAAGCCGTAGCGCACGGGATATTCAGCCCGCACGCTGTTCGCACGCTAGAATCAGCAGCACCCCGACCGCCTTAGCGCCACCGCAGAAATGACCCACCGCACAGAAAAACCCCTCGAACTCATCACCCGCCTGCCCAAAGGGGTTGTGCATCCAACCCCACTGTTGTTCGTCCATGGCGCATTTACCGCCGCCTGGTGCTGGGATGAGCACTTTCTGCCGTTTTTCGCCCAAGCCGGTTACGCTGCCCATGCCTTGAGCTTGTCCGGTCACGGCGCGTCCCCTGGCCGCGAACGGCTGGATACTTTTTCCATTGACGACTACGTGGAAGATATTGCGCACGTGGCCGCCACACTGCCTGCGCCACCGGTTTTGATCGGGCATTCGATGGGCGGCTTTGTGGTGCAGAAATACCTGGAAAAATACATCGCACCGGCAGCCGTTTTAATGTGCTCCGTGCCGCCGCAAGGCTTGCTTTCATCCGCCATTGGCTTGCTGTTTTCCAAACCCGCGTTGATGAAAGACTTGAATGCCATGCTCAGCGGCGGCAAAGTCGCGCTGGAGTCTTTGCGTGATGGCTTGTTTGCACAACCGGTCAGCCTCGACCTGCTGCAAAAATTTGCCCGCAATGCACAACCCGAGTCACACCGCGCCTTGTGGGATATGTCCTTATTTAGTTTGCCGCGCACGGCACTGGTGCGGCGCACGCCTTTACTTGTCCAGGGCGCGGAGCTGGATCATTTGATCGTGGCCTCGCTGGTCTCCATGACAGCACGCGCGTATGGAACAGAGGCGCATTTTTTCCCCGGCATGGGGCATGGCCTGATGCTGGAGCGCGACTGGGAAAAACCCGCGCACAGCATTCTTGAGTGGCTGCAACAGCAAATCCCCAATATCGAAATTGACACCAAAACTGCTGCCAGGAGCCGCCATGATCATTACCTTTAAATCCGCTGCGGCGGGCGACATCATCATGTTTGGCGATGTCGCCCGCCAGCTCATGCAAATCATGGGCAAAGCGCCCAGCGATCAAGGCATTGTGACCGTGGAACAATTACCCGCAGCCATTGCTTCATTAACCGCTGCCATCGCTGAAGATAAAACGCTGGCAAAGAGCGCAGCAGAAAAAGCCGCTGAACACCCCAATGATTCAACCTTGCCAAAAGAAAAAAAAACCGGGGCTCAGCCAGATGTCCGCCTTTATCAACGCGCAGCGCCCTTGCTGGAACTCTTGACCTGGGCACAGAAAAAAAATAAACCGGTCACTTGGGGCAGCTAAAAAACCCGCTAACACGCATGGTCGCCAGCGCCCACCCGCGAGGATGAAAACGTGCGCAAGCATAAACGCCCCCCACCCCAGGGCGGGGCTTCCAAGTGGCTCGCTGCGCTCGATAGCTCACAGGGCTCCGTTTCTGTTGTTTCACGCTAAAAAGTCGGCCCTGGCAAGACGGCGCGGTGGGCAGGCCTCGCTATTGATCAGGCCAGAACAGGTTTGCGGACCGAAGGGGATTGGGATGTCACCGTGCCGGATCAAGCCACCGGTGCCCCTGTGTTTTCGTCATCCAATGGACGCGCCCCTGCATCCGGTTTGTGGCGCCAGTCATTCAGCCAAATCAACCCTCAGCGCAGGCACGGCAGGCGCATACGTGCTGCGCCCCAGCACCAGAAAACCAAAAATTGCGCCGATAATCAGCATGCTGGCCGAATAAATTGCCGCAGGCAAAGCCAGCCCCGGGTTATTCAGCACCTTCATGCCGATATACATGGCCAAGGCCGCGTTGTGGATGCCGATTTCATAACTGATGGCGGTGGCCATGGGTTTGTCCAGGCCGTAAGAACGGCTCACATAAAACCCGGCAAAGAGGCTTACCAGATTAAAAATCAGCACCGCAGGACCCAGGTGCGAGAAGTAGGTGATGAGCGCATTCCATTCGCGCATCAAGGTCAGCCCCATCAAGGCCAACAGCAAAAGGGCGCTGAACAGCTTCATCGGCTTATCCATCCAGATAGCGAATTTGGGTGCTTTAACCCGCGCGAACATGCCAATGGAGACAGGAACCAGGATCAATACGATCACCTCAACCACCTTGCTCATCTGCAAGGGCACGACCTGCCCCGTCTGGGCAAAAATCCCGATCGCCAGATTAGCGATCAGCGGCAGCGTGACAATGGACAGCACCGTGTTGATGGCGGTAAGGGAAATGTTCATGGCCAGATTGCCGCCAAACAAATGGCTTAACAAATTGGCGGAAATCCCGCCAGGAGACGCCGCCAGCAGCATTAGGCCAATGGCATAAACTGGCGTCAGGCCAAAGGCTACGATCAGCCCGTAGCAAACCAGCGGCAAAATGACCATTTGCAACGACAGCGCGATCACGACTGCCTTGGGATGAGCCTTTAAGCGGATAAAATCAGCCAGGGTGAGCGACAGCCCGAGGCCGAACATCATTAACCCCAGGCAAATCAACATCAAGGTGGGAACATAGGCCAGCAGCGTCTGGGTGGTCATGGCGGGTTAAGTCTCCTCAATCATAATTTTTATGGTTCTGCTGGCCAGGCTTGTATATTTTGCACTGCCGCAACGGCCTTGTTGCGCCTCCATTCTAACGCTCAAGTCCTGATGAGCCGCCCCGGACCATGAAATCCGTCAACCGCATTGCAGCAAGGGCTGGCAAATAAAAAAAGCCCGTCCCACCCATCCGCCCCTCACGGGGAAGCTACGCTATGGCCCGCTGCGGCCGGTGATTGCATAGCGCGCTTGGCCCGGGTATTTCACGTTAATCAAATGCAAGCTGTCGTTACAATGCGCACCTCCTGTTTTTGTTATCCACAAGACTCCCTCCTGTGCCCATTGCCCCCACTGGACTAAACCATGAAGAAAATCCGTAGCCTGCTGGTTGCCAACCGTAGTGAAATCGCCATCCGCGTCATGCGCGCGGCCAGTGAATTGGGCATACGCACGGTGGGCATTTATGCCAATGAAGACCGCTTCGCGCTGCACCGTTTCAAGGCGGATGAAAGCTATCTCGTCGGTGAAGGCAAAAAGCCGATCGAGGCTTATCTGGATATTGAAGACATCCTGCGCATCGCCAAAGAGGCCCATGTGGATGCGATCCATCCGGGCTATGGATTCCTGTCTGAAAACCCGGATTTTGCCGAGGCCTGCGCGCGCGAAGGCATCACCTTCATTGGCCCGCAACCGGAGGTCATGCGCACGTTAGGCAATAAAGTCGCCGCCCGTGAGGCGGCGATCAAAGCGGGGGTACCGGTCATTCCGGCGACCGGCACCTTGCCTGCTGACATCAAGGAAGTGCGCAAACTGGCCTTGGAAATCGGTTACCCGCTGATGCTCAAGGCCAGTTGGGGCGGCGGCGGGCGCGGCATGCGCATGATTGAATCGGAAGCTGCGCTAGAAGAGCTCGTGGCCGCCGGACGGCGCGAGTCGCTGGCGGCATTTGGCAGCGATGAAATGTACCTGGAAAAACTCATCCGTCATGCCCGCCATGTGGAAGTGCAAGTCCTGGGTGACACGCACGGCCAGCTCATCCATCTGTTTGAACGCGACTGCTCGGTGCAGCGGCGCAACCAGAAAGTCGTGGAGCGCGCGCCCGCCCCTTATCTTGACGACGCCACACGCCACGAATTGTGCGAAACGGCCTTGAAACTGTGCCGCCAGGTGGGCTATACGCACGCCGGCACGGTGGAGTTTTTGCTGAATGCCGACACCGGCCGTTACTATTTCATCGAGGTGAATCCGCGCATCCAGGTCGAGCATACGGTCACCGAAGAAGTCACCGGCATTGATATTGTCAAAGCGCAAATCCGCATCAGCCAGGGCGCGCGCATGGGCGAAGAAAACTCGGGCCTGCCCGCGCAGCAAGAGGTGCGATTGCTCGCCCACGCCTTGCAATGCCGCATCACTACGGAAGACCCGGAAAACAATTTCACGCCCGATTACGGCCCGATCACCGCCTACCGCAGCGCAGCGGGTTTTGGCGTGCGCCTGGATGCCGGCACGGCCTATAGCGGCGCCATCATCACGCCTTTTTTTGACTCGCTTCTGGTCAAAGTCACCGCGCGCGGACAAACGCCGACGGAGGCCATCTCGCGCATGGATCGCGCGCTGCGCGAGTTTCGCATCCGTGGCCTGGCCACCAACCTGAATTTTCTGGAGAACGTGATTACCCATCCGCTGTTCCGTTCGGGCGAATGCACCACACGCTTTATCGACGACACACCGGAATTGTTCCGCTTCAGCCCGCGCCGTGACCGCGCCACGCGCCTGTTGCGCTTTATCGGCGATGTGGTGGTCAATGGCAACCCGGAGATGAACGGGCGCAAAAAGCCTGAACATGCCGCAGCCCCTGCCATGAAGCCGTGCGGGAAGCTGGCCGATGCGGCGCCACCCGGCACACGCGACCGCTTGAAAGCATTGGGTCCGCAAGGTTTTGCGCAATGGCTGCGCGCCAATCCGCAAGTGATGCTGACCGACACCAGCATGCGCGATGCGCATCAATCGCTGTTTGCCACACGCATGCGCACGCGTGACATGCTGGACATCGCGCCGTACTATGCCCGCCTGTTGCCGCAACTGCTCTCCATGGAATGCTGGGGCGGCGCCACTTTCGATGTGGCCTTGCGCTTTCTGAAAGAAGACCCGTGGGAGCGGCTGGCCAACTTGCGCGCGCGCGTGCCGAACATTCCTTTCCAGATGCTGTTGCGCTCGGCCAATGCCGTGGGTTACACCAATTATCCGGATAACGTGGTGCAATTTTTCATTCGCCAGGCAGCCGCAGCCGGCGTGGATATTTTCCGCGTCTTCGATTCGCTCAACTGGGTAGACAACATGCGCGTGGCCATGGATGGCGTAATCGAATCCGGTGGCGTATGCGAAGCGGCGATTTGCTACACGGGCGACATTTTCGATCCGCAGCGCCCCAAGTTTGACCTCAAGTATTACGTCAGCATGGCCAGGCAACTGGAAAAAGCCGGCGCGCATATCCTGGGCATTAAAGACATGGCCGGCGTGTGCCGCCCGCGCGCCATTCGCACCCTGGTTGCCGCCCTGCGCGATGAAACGGGCTTGCCCATCCACTTTCATACGCATGACACCTCGGGCATTGCGGCAGCCTCGGTGATCGCTGCCGTTGAAGCCGGTGTGGATGCGGTGGATGGGGCGCTGGACGCCCTCTCCGGCTTGACCTCGCAGCCGAACCTGACTTCGATTGTCGATGCCTTGGCGGGCAGCGGACGCGCACCGGCCGTCGATAGCCGCGCGATGCGCGAGATTTCCAATTACTGGGAAGGTGTGCGCCGCTTTTATGCGCCGTTTGAAGCGGATATCCGCTCGGGTACGTCAGACGTTTATCACCACGAAATGCCCGGCGGCCAATACACCAATTTGCGCGAACAGGCGCGCGCCATGGGCCTGGAACATCGCTGGCCGGAAGTCTCGCGCGCTTATGCCGATGTCAATCAACTGTTTGGCGACATTGTGAAAGTCACGCCGACGTCCAAAGTGGTGGGCGACATGGCCTTGTTCATGGTGGCGAACGATTTAAGCCCCGCGGATGTGACCGATCCGGCAAGGGAGATCGCCTTTCCCGAGTCGGTTGTGTCGCTCTTCAAGGGCGAACTGGGGCGTCCGCCCGAAGGCTTTCCGGAAGCGCTGTCCAATAAGATTCTGCAAGGCAAAAAACCGATGGCAGAGCGGCCGGGCAAGGGCTTGGCCGCCGTTGATCTTGAAGCGGAACGCCTCATCGCCGAGAAAACCGTTGGCCGCCAGGTGAACGACCAGGATCTCGCTTCCTGGCTGATGTATCCCAAGGTATTCACCGAATATTGCGCGCATCACAGCAAATACGGGGATGTCAGCCAACTGCCAACGCCGGTGTTTTT
>DILC01000076.1:8106-9166 GCA_002424865.1 Rhodocyclaceae bacterium UBA5602
AGCAACCCGGCTCATATTGGCGCGCCGATGCCGGGCACGATTGTGACCGTATCCGTCAAACCCGGCCAGAAAGTCAAGCGCGGCGACCCTTTGGTGTCGATTGAAGCGATGAAAATGGAATCCGTCGTGCGCGCGGAACGCGACATGACGATTGCGGAAGTATTCGCCAAAAAAGGCCAGTTGGTGAACCCCAAGGACTTGCTGCTCACCGTGGCGGATTAACACTTTCCACCTTTCGTTATTGCGCCAAAAAAACAGGCACATTCAATCAGCTGAATGTGCCTGTATGCTTATAGCCTCCCTGATAGCAAGGCTTGCAACTACAACAACGGCGCCAGCCAGCGTTCAGCTTCTTGCACCGCCATGCCGCTGCGCTGCGCCCAATCCTGCAACTGGTCGCGGCCAATTTTGCTCACGGCGAAATAGGCCGCTTGCGGGTGCGCCAGGTAAAACCCGGCCACGGAAGCCGCGGGCGTCATGGCGAAGTTCTCGGTGAGTTCCATATCCGCATTCGCCTTGGCGTCAAGCAACTGGAACAACGCGGCTTTTGCCGTATGGTCGGGGCAGGCCGGATAACCGGGCGCGGGGCGTATGCCCTGGTATTTCTCGGCGATCAAGTCGTCCGCCGGCAAGGTTTCATCGGCCGCGTAGCCCCAGTACTTTTTGCGCACTTCTTCATGCAGCCATTCGGCGGCGGCTTCGGCCAAGCGATCCGCGAGGGATTTCAACAGGATGCTGCGGTAATCGTCGTGCTGCACTTCAAACTCGGCGAGCTTTTTCTCGATGCCGATACCGGCGCTGACGGCAAATGCGCCAGCGTAGTCGGGTATGAGGGCTTTTGTCGCCGTATCGCCAGCACCAGCGCTCTGCGTCCCTGCGGGAACTTTTTGTGGCGCGACGAAATCGGATAAACACTGATGCGGCTTGCCCGCTGGCCGCTCCTGCTGCTGGCGCAAACCGTACCAGGTCATCAATGGCGTCGTGCGCGACTCGTCATTAAAGAACACAATATCGTCGCCCACCGAATTGGCCGGGAACAGGCCGAACACGGCGTTCGCGC
>DILC01000014.1 GCA_002424865.1 Rhodocyclaceae bacterium UBA5602
AAGGGGCAGCGCCAGGCCTTGATGGCCTTTGAATGGCTGTGGTCTCAGGGTTCAGAGGCCAAATTGGTGATCGTCGGGAAACAGGGTTGGATGATGGACGACTTTTGCCTGCAGCTACGCCAACACCCGCAAGCAGGGCATCGCTTGCTGTGGCTTGAACATGCCCCGGATACCTTGCTGGACGCACTCTACAACACTTGCAGTTGCTTGATTGCGGCGTCAGAAATGGAGGGGTTTGGTTTACCCATCATTGAGGCGGCACAACACGGCCTACCGGTGATTGCGCGCGACATCCCGGTTTTTCGGGAAGTGGCGCAGCACCATGCCTTTTATTTCAAGGGGCAGGAGCCCGCTGCGCTTGCTGCCGCCATACTGGAGTGGTCCAGACTGCATGACGAAGGCACGGCACCGCAAAGCAGCAAGATGAATTGGCTGACCTGGCAGCAAAGTGCAGCCGCCTTGTTTGCAGCAATCAGCTAGTTATTATGAGAATAGTTATTAAATATAACAAAGTTGATCTACAGCGTGATGTACCTCAATTTTTGCAAAAAATACCACTGCTTAAAAATTTGAATGCTGAAGCTTTTGATAAGTTGACCAATCTTGTGCAGTTAAATTATGTGGTGCGTGGGCAAACCGTCATCAGGAAAGGCAACACGGACGATAATTTACATTTTTTACTGGTCGGCCGCTTGCAGGCAGTTGACCTGACTGAAGATGGCCGTGAGGTTGGTTTGAATTTTTTATCGAGCGGTGATTATTTTGGGGAGTTATCCGTCATCGATGGTTTGCCTAGGTCGGCAACTGTAGTCGCAACCGAAAATGCCCTGATTGCAGTTTTGTCAAGAGCCCATGCGCTGGATTTGATTTATAACAATCCAAGCATTGTCGAACATATACTAAAAAAACTGACGGGCTCCATTCGTCAGGCATCAAATTATCGTGGCATTCTTGCTATTCCCAACGCGTTTCACAGGGTGTTTGCGTTGTTGAATCAGATGATCATCACGGCACCCGGTGGCCTTGTGGTGATTAACAACATGCCAACTCAAAAAGAAATTGCGATCATGGTCAATACCAGTCGCGAAACTGTTTCCCGTGCGTTGCACTATTTGATTCAAGAAAAAATTGTCGAAAAAGATTTAAGACGCCTGATTGTAAGAAAACCGGATGAATTAAGAAAAATATTTTCGGAAAAAAATTTCAATGAAATTTATTAGTTTGAAGGTATTACTTCAGCATGTTGCGCTCTACATTGCCAGACGTCCGCAACTCAAGCGTGCGACCCAAAAAGTGCTGCACTACTTGCCTGGTGCCAAGGCACGGTTGACCCAAGCCATCCGGCCAGCGCCACTGAATCAGTTTCAGTTGGACCGACCACATCATCTGCTGGCCGATGTTGCGCAGCTCACGCCACATGCCCGACAGATTTATGCAGATTTGAAAGCTGCGATTGAACGTCGGGAAAAGGTGCGCGGCTGATGCGAATTGTCATTGACATGCAGAGCACGCAGACCGAAAGCCGCTTCCGCGGCATCGGTCGCTACACCTTGTCTTTTGCCCAGGCCATCGTGCGCAATCGGGGCGAGCATGAGGTTTTTCTCGCGCTGAGTGGTCTGTTCCCCGACACCATCGAGCCGGTTCGTGCGGCCTTCGATAACTTGCTGCCACAGGAAGACATGCGTGTCTGGCAGGCCCCTGGCCCGGTGGAGGAAAAGAACCCGATGAACGACGCCCGGCGCGAGGTGGCGGAGCTCATGCGTGAAGAATTCCTGGCCAGCCTGGCGCCGGATGTGATTCACATTGGCAGTCTGTTCGAAGGTTATGCCGACAATGCGGTGACAAGTATCGGCCGGTTCGACCGCGCCACACCGGTGAGCGTGTCCTTCTATGACCTCATCCCCCTGCTGAACCCGGAACATTACCTCGAACCCAACCCGCGTTACGCCCGGTATTACCAGCGCAAGATTGAGCACTTGAAAAAAGCGGCAACTTTGCTGTCCATCTCGGAATTCACCCGGCAGGAGGGGATGGCGCATCTGTGCACACCCGCCAACCGCATCGTCAATGTGGCGACGGCAATAGAGGCCTGCTTTTGCCCCCGGCAGATCGATGACACCACCGCCGTGCAACTGCGGAAAAAATTTCGTCTGAACCGCCCCTTCATCCTCTATACCGGCGGCGCCGACGAACGCAAGAACCTGCCGCGCCTCATTCATGCCTACGCCGCCTTGCCAGCCCCGCTGCGTGCAGACCACCAGTTGCTGCTCGCCGGCAAGATGACCGAGAGCAAAACGGACGAGCTTAAATATGTCGCAAAATCCGCCGGCCTCAGACCGGATGCGTTGTGCTTCACCGGCTACGTGACCGACGAAGAACTCATCCAGCTCTACAACCTGTGCAAACTCTTTGTGTTCCCTTCCTGGCACGAAGGCTTCGGGCTGCCGGCTCTGGAAGCCATGGCCTGCGGCGCCCCGGTGATCGGCGCCAATTCATCGAGTTTGCCAGAGGTGGTTGGGCTGGAGGTGGCGTTGTTCGACCCGCTGGATGTCAAGGCCATTGCCGCCAAAATGAAGCAGGCGCTGGAAGACCAGAGCTTTCGCGCTACGCTGCGCAATCACGGCTTGCAACAGGCGCAACGGTTTTCCTGGGACGATTCGGCCAAACGGGCGATTGCGGCGTGGGAGTCACAGCACGGTCATTCTGATAGCCGAAACAGCTACAGCGCCGGTTCGCTTCGGAGCGCCAGACTTATCCAGGAAGGCACCCACTACCATCACGACGCCCGTTCGGACGAGCTGCTCACGCTGGCTGCATGCCTCGCGCAAAACCAGAGTGCGGGCATCGAGCGTCAACTGCTGGTTGATATTTCCGAACTTTGCCAGCACGATGCCGCCACCGGGGTGCAGCGCGTGGTTCGCAGCTACCTGAAGTGGCTGCTGCAGTCGCCGCCCGTCGGCTTTCGGGTCGAGCCGGTTTATGCCACCCAGCATCAGGGCTACCGCTACGCGCGTGGCTTCACCCAACGCTTTCTTGGGCAAGGAGATGCGCACCTCACTGACGACCCATTGCGCTGGCAACGGGGCGACATCTTCTTCGGCCTTGACATGCAGCATCATGTGCAGTTGGCGCACCAGCCGTTTTATCGACAGCTGCGTCTGGACGGGGCCACCGTCAAGTTCCTTGTTTACGACTTGCTGCCGATTCAGTTGGCAGATTTGTTCAAGGAC
>DILC01000005.1:0-2728 GCA_002424865.1 Rhodocyclaceae bacterium UBA5602
AGCAGACCGTCTCTCTGGTTACGCAGGCCGAGGGCAACATCGGCCCGGAATCCGGGACTACCTACACCGTGCGCATCTACAACGAGAACAACTCGCTCCAGAAAACCGTGACCGGTCCTTGTGCGAATGAGGGTGCTCGATCAGGCGTTGCGAACCCGACTTGGCGGTGTGGGCGACATCACTGCGCCGATGGAAGACCTGGCGAGGATCAAGTTGTCTGCTTCGCATGTTCTCATTGTCGAGAACCTTCAAACGGGACTGGCAATGTCCGACATGCCGGGCGCTGTCGTGTTCATGCGTCTTGGCTATAACGTCGACGTGTTGGCCCGTTTCCCTTGGCTTGCCCGCGCGAAGTGCATCTACTGGGGTGATTTGGACACCCATGGATTTGCCATCCTGCATCGAGCCCGTTCATACATTCCAGAGTTGCAATCCGTGCTCATGGACGAAGACACCTTGCTGCGACACAAGGCACTGTGGGTGGATGAATCGGCGCAGCATCCAGCAACGGAACTGACGCTCCTGACAGAGCAAGAGCAGCAACTCTATCGGAATCTCAAGCAGCAGCGCTGGGGGCAAAACGTTCGCTTGGAGCAGGAGCGGATCAACTGGGCTGCCGCATGGAGCGTGTTGCAGCGGTCATTGGTCTAGAGGCACTCGCCTGCCGATGGCAGCACCCGATCAGCGCAGCGCGTTCAGCACTTTTTCGGCTTCTGGCCAGGGCAGCCGTCGCTTGCCTGACTTCATGCGGTCGAGTGCCTTGAAGGCGTCGTCGACTGTCAACAGCTGGTTCTCGATCATGGCGCACAGCAGCCCGATGGTGCCCATGACGTTGACCTGCTCCTTGTTGGCAACAACCCGCAAATTGGCGTCGCCCGTCAGTAGGGTGCAGGCCTCCTGCCTCGCAAGCGCCAGTGCCAAGTAGTCGTTGTGACTGGGCTTGGGGCCGTTTTTCGCGGGAAGCAGGTGATTGTGCTGGCCTGGCAACTACTGGGCATACGCCACGAAGTCGCCGCTGACTTCCATGACCTTGCAAGCCCAGCTCTTCAAGGCCAGGACTGCCCGGTTCAATTTCTTCGTAGTACAGCAGATCAGGGATGCCGAACTGCATCGGAAGCAGGAAGAGCGTCTCCATCAACGCTCCTGCTTCCATATCGATCAAGATGTTGGCATTACTGATGAGCAACCGCATCCGATGACTCCAGCTGGCGTTCTTTGTGGAAGCGCATCATCGGGATGCCCAGCAGTTCCGCTGCCTTGCCTTCGGAAATGTATTGCTCGGCCAAGGCACGGTATACCAACTGATCAAACAGGCGTGGATGCTCTTGCGGCAGCGGGTCGCCTGGCTCAGTCTTGCGCCAGCCCTTGGCCGAAAACCGCTTGAACATAGATAGGTGAGCGGCCTCGGTGATCACGCCACACTGTTTGGCGCGCTGCAGCCATCCGGCCATCGACAGACCGAACTCGTGCTTGAGCACATACAGCTCCTGCCATTCCAGCGCATGGCGTTGTGCCCCAAGCAACTGCAACACCGCGACACGCGGAGCCAGGAAGGCACCGGTGAACCGGTCGCAGGCTTTCTCTTCGTTGATGCCGTCAGCCAGTCGTCCTTCGAGCAGCAGGTGCCCCAGTTCATGCGCCAGGGTGAACCGCTGCCGATCACCGGGCCAGCGTTTGGAAACAGCCACGACCGGATACTCCCGGCCATCTTCGGTTCGTGCCTTGGCCGTCAAACCAGAGAAGCCCGGGTTCTCTTCATCGACCACGATGACCAGCAAGCCAAGGCCTTCAAGGGTGTCGGTGAGGTCAGCAATCGGGTTCAGTCCCAACTGCCAAGCCTTGCGGACCGTATCCGAGAACGTATCGATCTCATCCGGCGAGGCGATGTGTTCAGGCAGGTTCGCGGGCGGTGCAAACGCCGGGAACGGAAGCTCGGGAAAGGCGCCGAGCAACTCCACGCGCTTTTCCACCAACTCGACGACCTTGATCTTCAGCGCATCCTGCGCTGTCTTGCCAAAGGTCGAGAGCTTGCGGAACTCGGGCTGCAGCAGTTCGACCGTATGCGTGCGAAAGAAGTATTCGGTCCGGATGCCGCAGGCGCGGGCCAGCTTGAGCAGCTGAGTCGACGACGGCGTCAGCAGACCCTTCTCGTACTTCTGGATGGCGGTGTGAGAAACACCCACCTGTTCGCCCAACGCACCCAGGGTCAGACCTGCCGCCAATCGTGCTTGACGAATGCGATCTGCAATCATGACGCCTCCTTGGGTTGGGTTTAAAACAACCGACATTCTACAAAATTTTTAAACCAAAGAGAACCTCACCCGCCCGGGCGGCCGTGGCATCACGCGTGGGCGACTGCTTCCATGTAGGGTCGCATCACGGTGGCGACGCGGCAGTCCTGGGCGTATCGCCACAGGTCGTCTGCGGACGCCTTGCGCGTCCTCCAGGCGTCTTTCAAGGCCTCCAGCGCCACATCCAGACCGATCTTGTTGCGATGCTTGAAGCAATCGACCACGGTCTTGGCCGGGCTGTAGATCCGTACCTTCACCCCGTTGCACAGGTGCTCCTCGACGCCTGCCAGATGAGCGCTACCGGCCATCTGAACCATCCGGATCGGCGGATAGTCGATCCGGGGTGAGTGGCAGCCGCGTGGCATGGCGATCCAGACTTGACACGGCAGTTGGGTGGTCAGCCCGTGAAACTGGAGTGCGGTGAGCAGGCAGAACAC
>DILC01000005.1:2768-14444 GCA_002424865.1 Rhodocyclaceae bacterium UBA5602
CGGTAAAGACCACGCCCGACCCGTTCCAGCAGTCCTGCGGCCGTCATGCGCGTCAGGATGACCCGGGGCGAGCCGATGGCGTCCAGATCGCTGGCACACAGCAGCGCTCTCTGGTTGGCCAGATCAAGGATGCGCTGGGTGTGGGTCTCGGAGAGCATTCATGGAATGTGTTCCATTTATTCTCCAGTTTCAATTAATCAACGAAATATCGGAACGTAAGACCACACACTTCACCACGGCTCGCCTCAACTACGGGGCATCAGCATTCCCTCTCGCCGGGTACCGGCATGGGCGTAGGTGATGCATCTCCCAGAGGAAGATTTCCTCGATGCTGAAGCGGATGACGTCACCGTTTGCAATCCGATAGAACGGAATGCCGAGCCGCAGGCGTTCCTGATTCTGGTGGATCCAGTAACCGGGCAAGCCAGTGATGTCGACCACATCCTTGGCGGAGTAGAAACCCCGATCACGGCGTTCAGGCCGCTTCTGCATCATTTGCTCGATGGCGTCTTCGCGTGCCGTGGGGGAGGATTCGGACAACGGGCGTCCGGTGGGGGGGGCAAGTGACCCGAGCCTTGCGCTCGAAGGCCTCGACCTCCATCAGGAGGTAACGGACAGATCTGTTGAGGTGCCAGGCGGGTGGGCCGATTGGTAGCGCGGGATTTTTGTCGAACTGCTGAACCCGAATCGGCAAGCGTTTGCACCAGCAAGTCCGAAGGGGCACGCAGGCGTCGTTGGCCAGTAGAAAGTAAGCCGCTGCTTTCAGCAAAGGATCGGCAAAGCGAGGCATTTGCTCAGGCTGAGCATTTTGATTGAAGGTTGCGGTTGTTCCGTTAAGGGCGGCGGGTGCGGGTTTCCAGGTTCAAGCGAGATAGCGTCGGCTGCGTTGTGCCACAACGTTTAGCAGTAGCGCATAAATAACCAGCCAAATGGCTAAACAGGCAAAAACAAGCCAATTTTCGGCCTTGCGCAATACCAGCGCACTGGCTGCGCAAGCTGTCATGAGGACATAAGCGCTCAGCGCCAGCCGCTGGTGGCTCCAGCCCATGCGTATGAGGCGTTGGTAGGCGTGGTCGCGGTGGGCTTGCCAGACTTTTTCGCCGCGCAGGGCGCGTGTGGCGAGGGTGGCGCTGGCGTCCGCAACGAAGGGTGAGAAAACCAGCGGCGGAAACCATAGCGGCCAAGCGGCAGATTGCCAGCCCCATAAACCGAGTGCGCCAGCCAAAAAACCGAGCGGAATGGAGCCGACATCGCCCAGAAAAATGCGCGCCGGGTCAAAGTTAAAGCATAAAAAGGCCAGTGCGGCTGCGGCAATGACGAGCGCGAAGGCGGCCAGCGCCGGTTGCCCGGCTAGATAGGCGGCGATGCCATAAGCGCCAAAGCCAAACACTGCCATGCCGCCCGCCAAGCCATTGGCGCCGTCCATGAAGTTGTAGAGGTTCATCATCCAGCCAAGGCCGAAGGTGAGGGTGATGAGCAGCACAGGGCGGGCTAGGGATTGTTCAAGCGCCGGTTGCAAGCCCAGTAGCGCCGTGTTGCCAGCGCCGACTTTTATGGACGGCTCCCCCAGCGACGATGCGCCTAATACAAACGCGACCCATACCAGGGCGACGAGCAGGTGCACGGGCAAACGCACGGCGGCTGACAGCCCGCGCCTGTCGTCGATAAAGCAAAAACCGCCAAGCAGCGCGAGCAATAAAAGCAGGATTTGCAGGCTGGGTACCGGCGCGGTTCCAAGCAGCGTGGCGGCGACCATTGCGCCGCCACTTAATATGCCGACAATTACGCCCAGCCCGCCGATGCGGGGTGTGGGCGTAGTGTGCAAGGAGCGATGATTGGGCTGATCCAGCGTGGTGCGCGCAAGCGTGCTGCGCAACAACCAGCGCAGCGTGGCATAGCAGACCATGAAGGCAAGGGCAGCGGGTATGGGCGCGTTCATGGGCGGTTGCGGAACCAGGCGGCGGTTGCCCGCAAACCTTCATCCAGTGTAAAAGGCGGCGTCCAGCCCAGCGTGTGGCGAATGGCTTGGCTGTTGATGCTCAGCGGTTCGGTGAGCCGTCTCACCAGCGCCGACATTTTGCGTCCGTGCGGCAATTTTTTGGTGATTCGGCCGAGCATGTTGAGCCAACGGCAGGGGACAGGGATGAGCCGCGCTTGCCTGCCCAGCGCTGCGGCGATGCGGCGGGCGAGTTCCGGCGTGGCAACATCGTCACCATCGCTGACTAAAAATGTTTCACCCGCTGTGGCAGGGTGTGCCACGCAGCAGGCAATCGCATCGGCCAGGTTGCCCACAAAAATCATGCTGCGGCGGCTGCGTTGTTCGTCAATCGCGCCGAGCGGCAAGGGCAGGCCGCGCGCAATGGCGCGCATGAGCGCCAGAAAATTTGCCCCCACGCCAGGGCCATACACCAGGGGCGGGCGCAGGATGACGACTTCCAGGCCGGTTTCTGCGGCGATTTTTTGCAAACCTTGCTCGGCTTCCCATTTTGAGCGGGCGTAGGCATCTTCTGGCGCGGGTGTATCCGCTTCGGTGTAGGCCGTGGCGCGCTCTTCGCCATTCACTTTGATTGAACTGATATAAACGAAGCGTTTAACCCCGGCGGTATGCGCTTGTTGCGCCAACTGCAAGGTGCCTGCAACATTCACCGAACGATATTGCGCCAGCGGGTCGGTTGCCTTGTCATTCATCAAATGCACGCGCGCGGCCAAATGCACCACGGCATCCACGCCCACCAAGGCTGCGCGCCAGTCCGTTTGCGCATGGATGTTGCCCACCACCACTTCATCGGCCAAGCCATAAGGCACGCGCACGGCAGGCAGCACGGTATGGCCAGCTTGCCGCAAAGCGGCGCAGGTGGCCTGGCCGATAAAGCCGTTCGCGCCGGTGACAAGGATTTTCATAAAAGGGGCAAGTGGTTTGATGGCTGCGGAAAAGCAAGAGGCATATTAAAGATCATGCCCAGCCGTAGCGGGGCAATTCACCCATAAAGTTTTCAGCAATGGCCGTGGGTGCAGGGGCAACCGCATAATTTTTGGTTGAATGGACGGATGAAAGGGGCATCAGGGTGGCAGGCAGTGAAGTCTAACCAGCGCGGCGGATGTGGTCAAATGATTGCCGGTGCGCTTTGCACGTAAAATCCGGGCGCGCGAAAAAACTTAGCGTAAAACAGCAGCATCAAAAAATAACTGGACCAAAAATAGAGTACCCCATGCATCAGCTCCCCAGGCGTTCGCCCCCCAAAATTTATGTTGCCGGCCACCGCGGCATGGTGGGTTCTGCCATCATGCGCCAGTTAGTGGCGAGCGGCTTTCCGGCGGAGCGGATCGTCACCCGCACCCACGCTGAGCTCGACCTCGCCAACCAGGCCGATGTGCGCGCTTTTTTTGCGGCAGAAAAGCCGGATCAGGTTTATATGGCGGCGGCCAAAGTGGGCGGCATTCATGCCAACAACACGTATCCGGCGGAATTCATTTATGCCAACCTGATGGTGCAAGCGAACATCATCGACGCTGCATTTCAGCAGGGCGTCAAAAAGCTCTTGTTTCTCGGCTCCAGCTGCATTTACCCCAAGCTCGCCGCGCAGCCGATGCAAGAAGAAGCGCTGCTCACCGGCACGCTGGAACCCACCAACGAGCCCTATGCCATCGCCAAGATTGCGGGGATTAAACTGTGTGAGAGCTACAACCGCCAATATGGTTTGAGCCACGGCGTGGATTACCGCAGCGTGATGCCGACCAATCTTTACGGTCCGGGCGACAATTACCATCCGGACAATGCGCATGTCATTCCCGGCTTGATCCGCCGCTTTCACGAGGCCAAGCTGGACCAGGCGCCCAGCGTGGTGGTCTGGGGGAGCGGCACGCCCAGGCGGGAATTTTTATTTGTGGACGATATGGCCGCCGCGTGCGTGTATGTGATGAACCTTGCCAAGGCGGCACTTGATCAGCACGTGCAACCCATGTGCAGCCATATCAATGTCGGCTTTGGCAGTGATGTCACCATCCGGGAGTTGGCGCATCTGGTTGCCAGAACCACCGGCTACACCGGGCAGATTGTGTTTGACCCCAGCAAACCCGACGGGACACCGAGAAAGCTGATGGATAGCGCGCGGCTTAACGCCTTGGGCTGGCAAGCCAGGGTCGAGTTGGCAGACGGCTTGGCGATGGCGTATGAGGATTTTTTGCATACGACAACATTGGCGACAACGCGTAGCGCATAAATGAAAATTCACGGAAAACAAAATACCCTATGCCATCCACACAAAAAGTTGCACTGATTACCGGCGTGACCGGGCAGGATGGCGCTTACCTGGCCGAATTCCTGCTCAACAAAGGCTACATCGTGCATGGCTTGAAGCGGCGCACCTCGCTGTTCAATACCGACCGCATCGACCACCTGTATCAGGATCGCCATGAAAAAGGCGTGCGTTTTTTTCTGCACCATGGCGACATGACAGATAGCTCCAGCCTCATCCGCATCATCCAGCAAACCCAGCCGGATGAAATTTATAACCTCGCTGCGCAATCCCATGTTGCGGTGAGCTTTGAAGAACCGGAATACACGGCCAATTCGGACGCCCTGGGCGTGCTGCGTGTGCTCGAAGCCATCCGCATTTTGGGGCTGGAGAAAAAGACCCGGTTTTACCAGGCCTCGACGAGCGAACTGTATGGCCTGGTGCAGGAAATTCCGCAAACCGAAACCACCCCGTTTTACCCGCGCAGCCCGTATGCCGTGGCCAAAATGTATGGCTACTGGATCACCGTGAATTACCGCGAGGCGTATGGTCTCTATGCCTGTAATGGCATTCTGTTTAACCATGAGTCGCCTATCCGCGGTGAAACATTTGTCACGCGCAAGATTACGCGTGCCTTGGCGCGCATCAAGCTTGGCTTGCAGGACTGTCTTTTTCTCGGCAATATGGAAGCCAAACGCGACTGGGGCCACGCCAGGGATTACGTGGAAATGCAGTGGTTGATGTTGCAGCAAGACAAGCCCGAGGATTTTGTCATTGCCACCGGCGTGCAATACAGCGTGCGCGACTTTGTCAATGCCGCCGCCAAAGAGCTTGGCTTGGCGCTGCACTGGCAAGGCCAAGGCGTGGAAGAAAAAGCCTATGACGCAGCGGGCAAATGCCGGGTTGCCGTCGACCCAAAATATTTCCGCCCGACGGAAGTGGAAACCCTGTTGGGCGATCCGGCCAAAGCCCGGGAAAAACTCGGCTGGACACCGAAAACCAGCTTTAATGAACTGGTAACTGAAATGGTGAGGGAAGACCTGAAAGCGGCAGAGCGGGATGAGCTGATCAAGCATCATGGCTACAAGGCGATGGATTATCACGAGTAAGGAACGTGCCGGAATGGGCCAGCCACAGCGTGTCAGTATGTCCCGAGAATTTTAGTCGCCGTGCGCGGGCCCTTGAACGTTTTCGGACCGTGGTGTTGGAACGCGATCGCTGGATAGCGGAAGGCAATGGCTTGACAAGCTGTTGGCGCGCTTGCAAAAACCGCTGTCTGTTTCTGAAAAAGAGATTGAGCCGCCATAATCGCCGTATCGCCAGGGCCGACTTTTTATCTGTTGCCGGTAGATCATTTGTGCACAAATAATGTCGCTTAGAAAAAACATTTTTTTCAATTACCTTGGCACCGGTATCCTGGTTTTGGCGCCGGTTGCGGCACTGCCTTGGTATTTGTCCGCACTTGGCCCAAAGCTTTATGGCCTGGTGAGTTTTGCAGTGATGTTGCAAGCATTGATGGGTTTACTGGACACGGGCATGAGCCAGGCGCTGGTGCGTGAGATAGCCGTGCGGTTTGATAAAACAACAGCAGGGCGTGATTTCCAGGATCGATATACCGTAGCTTGCTGGTCGGTGTTCAAGCACAAATTGTTCTTAATGGCATTATGTCGCTGGCGGTTTTGTTTCGTCACGCTGGCGGTGTGGTGGTGGTGGTGATGATTTGGCCAACATTGACGGCGCGATATGCCGCCAGCGGATCGGCCGCCGCATCACGCATCACATGCACCCGCGCCGCCAAATGCACCACGGCATCCATGCCGGTGAGCGCCGCGCGCCAGTCGGTACGGCCATTGATCTCACCGATGACCTTTTCCCCGGGCAACCCATGCGCCACACGGACGGCTGGCACAACGCTGTGCCGCCAGCCCGGGTTGCCTCAACGTGTTGCAAAGTGCCCGGCCGACAAAACCCGAGGCGCCGGTGATGAGCAGCCTCATGCCAACCGCTCCTGATAAACCCGCAAGGTATCGGCAATAACCTGATCTTGAGAAAACGCCGCCAAAGCCTTTGCCCGGCTGCGTTGCCCCATGCGTTGGCGCAACGCTGGATCAAGAATGAGTTTTTTTAGTGCATCGGCCAGCGCCAGCGGATCGCGGATCGGTACCAAAAAACCATTATCGTGATCGCTTACCACTTCGCGGCAACCGGGCGCATCCGTGGTCACGATGGGTAGGCCACAAGCCGCCGCTTCAAGCAGACTTTTGGGCAAACCTTCACCATAGAAAGAAGGAAGGCAAGCAATATGCGCCTGACGTAACACAGCTGGCATTTCTTCCCGTCGCCCCCACCACTCAACACCGTTGTGTCCGTGCCATTCACGCAATTGGGCGAGTGGAATCGACGCCGGATTGGCCGGGTCAGGGTCACCCACCAGCACGAAGCGCGCATCCAGCCCTTGCGCGTGCAGCCGTTGGGCGGCAACCATCAATTCGCCCACGCCTTTGTCCCACAGCATGCGAGCAACCAGCATCACGGTGACGGGCAGGGGCGGCGCAGCAAGTGCGGGTGTGAATGTATTGACATCAACACCCGCGCCACGAATCAGCCGCAGTTGCGTTGGCTGCAAACCTGCGTGCACCAGCAAGGCATGATCATCCGGGTTTTGCACGATGGTGCGCACATTCGGTGCCGCCAGCAGGCGCGTCAGCACCAAGCGCACCCAGGGCCGCATGAATTTAGCCAGACGGCCACTAGAGCTGAACAGCCAGCCCAGCCCCGCAATGGCATTGACGATGAAGGGCACGCGCGCCAGACGTGCTGCCAGCGTGCCAAACAACACTGGCTTTAACGCCACGTGATGCACAATAGTCGGCTGCTCAAGGCGATACAAACGGATGAGGCGAAACACTTCGCTGAAAGGATTCCCGCTTTGGCGCGAAAGTTCAAAGGGAATCAGCCGAATGTCTGCCGCCACAATTTGTTCACCGTGCTCGTGCACCCGAGTCGCTACCGCCACATCGAAGCCCGCTTTGCGCGCCGCAACAGCCAAGGGCAGCCGGTGCGAAACAAAATACCAGTCTTCGGTGACGACAAAGAGCAAGCGCGGCAGCTTCATGCCAGCGACTCCAGCCACGCCTGAAACATCAGTACATCCCACAGATAGTATGCCCAGTTACGTTGGCCGGAGAGATGCTCCGCCCACTTCTGCCGTATCGGTTCGGGATGAAAATAACCTTCCTGCCTTAACCGTGATTCGTTCAGCAGGGCTTCTGCCCAGTCGCGCAGCGGGCCGCGCAGCCAGACATCCAGCGGAATGCCAAAGCCCATCTTGGGCCGTTCGATCAATTCGCGCGGCACATAACGATAAAGCACTTGCCGCAGTAACCATTTGGCTTGCCCGTGGCGGATTTTCATCGGTAGCGGCAGTTGCCAGGCAAATTCCACCACGCGGTGGTCGATGAGTGGCACGCGGGTTTCCAGACTTACGCTCATGGCGGCGCGGTCAACTTTGGCCAGAATATCATCCGGCATATAGCTCATCTGGTCCAGATACATCATGCGCGATTCAAAATCCGGCACATCTGCCCACTGGCGCGCATCGGTGAGCACGGTAGCCGGTTCGGTGGCGCCGATCACCACATGGGCGGGTTGATGCCAGTGCGATACCAGGGCCAGGTAAATGTCTTCCGGCGAGCGCACAGCCAGAATGCCCGCCAGCTTNNCCGGGGTTGGCATAACGCCAGCGCTGAGGCAAAAAAATGCTTAGCCCGGTGAACACACGATTCCATGCCGCCGGGGGCAAGGTGGTCAGCACACCGGCCAACGCGGCGCGCAAGGGCCGCGGCGCCCAACCCAGCGAGCGCCAGATGCGGCTGGCCCACAGATAGCGGTTGTAGCCGCCAAACAGCTCATCCCCGCCATCGCCCGATAAGCTGACGGTGACATGCCGGCGCGCCAATTCAGACACCAGCAGTGTGGGGATTTGTGAAGAATCCGCAAAGGGTTCGTCGTATAGGGAAGGCAGCCGCGGAATCACCGCCATCGCCTGCGCGGCGGTGACATACAACTCGGTATGCTCGGTGCCTAAATGCGCCGCTACCGCGTGGGCGTGCTCCGCCTCGTTATAGCCAGCCTCGTGAAAGCCGATGGTGAAAGTTTGCACCGGCCGCTTTGACTGCGCCTGCATCAAGGCCACCACGGTGGAAGAATCAATGCCGCCGGAAAGAAACGCGCCCAATGGCACATCCGCCACCATTTGCCCGCCCACGGCGCGGCGCAGCAGGGCGTCAAGCTCGTTAATGGCGGTGGCGTCATCCAGATCACGGCGTACGCCGGCTTGTGCCGCATCGCGCGCGCGCCAGTAAAAACTCTTGAGTCCGTCTCTGGACGGCGCTGGTGACACGCCGCGGAGCAAGTGCCCTTGGGGTACGGCGACTGGGGTATCAGCGCCCAGCGTCAGCCAGCTCCCCGGCGGCAATTTGGCAATGCCGCGATAGATTGAATACGGTGCGGGCACATAGTTATGCCGCAAATACAGCGCCAGCACATCGCGGTCAATCTCGCCGCGAAAGGCCGGGTGAGCGCGCAATGCTTTCAATTCCGAACCAAACAGAAACACATCGCCCTGCCAGCCGTAATACAACGGCTTTTCACCCATGCGGTCGCGCGCCAGCGTGAGCGTGCGCGTTTCACGATCCCACAACGCCAAGGCGAACATGCCGACACACTTTTTTAGCGTGGCTTCAATACCCCAGGCTTCGAATGCGGCGAGCAGCGTTTCTGTATCCGAGTGCCCGCGCCAGGCAACATGCGCTGCCGTCCCCCAAGGGGACTTGCTTCGCGGCGTATCACCAGCACCGTCCAGAGACGGACTCAAGACTTTTTTCAGCTCTTCACGCAATATCAAATGGTTGTAAATCTCGCCATTGAACACGATGACATACCGCCCGCCGGAGGACGCCATCGGCTGATGCCCAGCGGGGGAAAGGTCAAGAATGGACAAACGCCGGTGCGAGAGGGCAATGCCCGCAGCCTCATCGACCCAAACCCCGGCATCATCCGGGCCGCGATGGGTAATGGCGTCGCCCATGCGGCGCGCCACCTCGGCAGCGTTTTCCGCAAGGCGGGTGGGTGAGAAAAAACCGGTTAATCCGCACATGAATTAAATCCGCTGTGCAGCGCGGTGGTGCTGAGATGTGTTCGCCGAAGTAGCGCATCGAATCCCGAAACTATCAATACCTCCTCTGGAATGCCGCAGAACTCCGCCGCCAGATGCCGACGATCAATTGGCAGCTTATCCCAGTGCTGCGTTTCAGTAATCTCCACAGCAAATCCAGCTTGCTGAAATAGCGAGACCATTTCGCTAAATCTGATGCGATTGGTATAAAAACCTGACTTGAAAAAAAACGGTGATTCCCAAACCTGCGAGCTAAAACGCAGGTTGTTGAGCCCTCCGCCCAAGTGGTCCCGTAAATCGACGCGATGCGAACACATACCGCCAGGTTTCAAAATTCGCCCTAGTTCTCGTTGTGTATCCAGAAACTCGTGTTTGCGGACATGCTCCAGCACTGCTTGGGAAAAAGCGAAATCCACCGTGGCATCGCCGAGCGTGCGCAGGCTGGCGAGTCCCTCAGTCAAATAAGATGCTTCGCAGGTTTCCAGCAGTTCACCGAGGCTGCTCACATTATCCAGTGAGGGCGGCGCCAAGCCGACTGCGCGTAGCTCATCCGCCAGCCGATGATAAACCGACAAGTCGAGTTGGGCATAGCTACCTGCATCCACCAGTAGCGCCCGAGCGCCGTACGCCTTGGCAATCAGCGCCGTCGCTACGCTGTCGCCGGGACCAACCTCTAGTACCGTTTTGCCAACGAGCTGATTGGTCAATCCGGCTCGCTGTATATGGGAAGAAAACACGCCTATTGCGTATTGTGCCGTGTCCATATAACCATGCCGAAATAGCCCTAGGCGCTGCCATACGGTATAGGCTGCCGGCACGCGGCTCAAGGCCAGTTTGGCGCCAATTTTCGCCCACCACGGAAGGTAGCGCTTGATTACTTCAATCATCCTGCTAAGCCTCGTTCGTTCTCTATAAAAATAAAAGGTGCGCCTTTGTGGCAGCGCGCATACGGGGTGTGATAAGTTTTCACATTGATCGTTTGCATTATCTGCCTTGCCTTGATTAAGACTGTTTTACCTACCGTAAAAGCGTAAAAGCCAAAAAGTCGGCGCTAGCAACACGGCGGTAGCAATTGCCCAATGCAGTTGTATAGCCTTTGACATGTCTCTAGTGCTACCGGGCATTTGCCAGCCACCCTCAAACGAGCCGCACCAGTTCCGAATACGGCACCAGTGCTGCATCGGCGGTGATCAGCTGCGCTGGCAACAGCAAAACCTGCGCAATCAGCAAACGGTCGAACGGATCACGGTGGTGCAGCGGTAAATGGGCGACTTTCGCGCTATGCGCCGCGCTGATGGGGAGCTCGATAAAACCGCTGTCTTTGGCGGCTTGCGCGATCTCCTCGGGTGAATAATGAAAGTCAATTTTCCCCAAAGCGGTCTTGATGGCAATTTCCCAAATGCTCGCGGCGCTGAAGTAGACGGTCGTTTCAGGCGATTCAAGTTGGGCCACAATATCATTCGGCAGGCGCTGAGGGGCATCCAGTGCCCAGAGCAAAATATGCGTATCCAGCAGAACAACCATTCAGCGCCCCTCGAACAAGGCGAGATGGTCGTCTGCCAGTGGCGCGTCGAAATCATCCGGCACATTCAGCGCGCCTTTGAGTCGCCCAAGCTGACGTTTTTTCGGCGCGGCCTCTAGCGGCGCAAGACGGGCCATTGCCTTGCCTGCCTTGGCGATAATGATTTCGTCGCCGCCTGCCACTTGTTCCAACAGGCGTGAGAGGTGGGTTTTTGCCTCATGAATGTTGACGATTTGCATGGTGCTCTCCTTAACTAAACTAAGCTTAGTCTATCATAGCCATCGAAAGTCGGCACCCCAAGGGCGCTTTCCAGAGACGGACCCAAGCCTGCGGGGCGCGCTGGTGATACGCCGCGAAGCAAGTCCCCTTGGGGGACGGCGGCAGAGACTGCCCGACATGGGTGCTCATCTTTTGATATGCGCGTAGCGCTACAGAGCATGCGCCAACAATGCTTCATAAAAATCCTCATACTGCTGCACTACCTTGCCAATCTCGAAATGTGCTGCCACGCGTGCGCGGGCACGTGCGCCGAGCGCGGCCTTCTCAGCTGGCGGCAATGCCAGCAAATCTTTTAGCGCGGCAGCAAGACCGGTCATGTCACCCGATGCAACAACGCGCCCCGTATCACCCACGATGTAAGCCGAATCACCCACATCCGTCACCGCACAGGGCACGCCGCAAGCCATTGCCTCGCCCAGCACATTGGGGAATGCCTCACCATAAGAAGACGAAGAGGCCAACAC
>DILC01000069.1 GCA_002424865.1 Rhodocyclaceae bacterium UBA5602
TTGCCATGTCAGTTACCTCAACAAAGAGTCAATTATATAAAGTTCAAAAATGGTGCCCATGACGTGGATCGAACACGTGACCTCTCCCTTACCAAGGGAGTGCTCTACCACTGAGCCACATGGGCAAAACTTGCCTCTTTACTACTCAAAACTCAACTACCAAACAAAAAACCGCAAAACCCGCGGTCTAGCGCATGGAGCGGCGAGCGGGAATCGAACCCGCGTCATCAGCTTGGAAGGCTGAGGTTCTACCATTAAACTACCGCCGCTCGCTTAACTTCCAATAACAGATCAAATGCTTACAAATAACAAAATAATAACGATCCAGTAACTATCCAAACAAAGCCAAGCCACATGGCCAACAAACTGCCAACCATCAACTATTGCCTGACTCGAACATCACTGGTGGAGGGGGAAGGATTCGAACCTTCGAAGGCAGAGCCGTCAGATTTACAGTCTGATCCCTTTGACCGCTCGGGAACCCCTCCAGCGTAATCGCGAATTATGTTCAAAACTTTTGTTATCGTCAAGCCTCATTGCTATTTTTCTTTATGGACTTTCTTCATCATGCCGCTTCATTAGCCCATATTCTTATGCTAAGTTCATGATAAGTTGATTTATTTTATGAAAAAACATATTTCTTGCAATTTGCCCCAAACCCTCACTGATTCCCTTAAGGCACACTTTGGCAACCGCTTTTCTGTCAGTGAAGCCATTCGCCTACATCACGGCAAAGATGAATCCTCGCACCCGCCCATGCCTCCTGATGCGGTTATTTTTGCCACATCAAATGAAGATGTTGCTTTTGCACTTGCCTGTTGCAACTCCCACCAAATACCGGTCATCGCCTATGGCGCAGGCACCTCGCTCGAGGGGCATATTCTGGCGCCTCAAGGTGGCGTTTGCATCAATCTGTCGGCAATGAACAAAGTGCTACAAATTCATGCAGAAGATATGGACGTTACCGTGCAATGCGGCGTGACACGCAAGCAGCTCAACCAGTGCCTGAATGGCACAGGCCTGTTCTTCCCTATCGATCCAGGGGCTGATGCCAGTTTAGGCGGCATGGCGGCAACGCGCGCCTCGGGTACCAACGCGGTACGCTATGGCACGATGCGCGAGAATGTGTTGGGCATGACGGTCATCCTCGCCGATGGCCGCATTCTCAAAACAGGGGGGCGCGCGCGCAAATCTTCGGCTGGCTATGATTTGACCCGTCTCATGGTCGGTTCCGAAGGCACATTGGGCATAATTGCCGAGCTTACCCTACGCCTGCATCCCTTGCCGGAATCCATCGCCAGCGCGGTGGCTACTTTCCCCAGCATTGCTGATGCAGTCAACACGGTTATCCAGACCATACAGCTCGGTGTGCCAGTGGCGCGCATGGAACTGTTGGATGCGCTGACCATTTCAGCGCTTAACCAATACAGCAAAACCACCTTACGTGAAGAGCCCACATTGTTTTTTGAGTTTCATGGCTCGCCAGGCGGCGTGCAGGAACAAACCACCCAGATCGCTGAACTGGCAAAAATCAATCGCGGTAATGATTTTGAATGGGCAAACCGCCCCGAGGATCGCTCACGCTTGTGGCAGGCAAGGCACGACGCCCTGTGGGCCGCGATTAGCTTAAAACCTGGTTCGCGCGGCTTATCGACGGATGTTTGCGTACCCATCTCGCGCCTGGCCGATTGCATTGCGGAAACCATGGCCGACATTGCCACGGTGAAACTGCCCAGCCCGATTGTGGGGCATGTGGGCGACGGCAATTTTCATGTTGTCTTGCTGATCGACCCGAATGATACTGACGAAAACCACCGCGCCCATGCGTTTGCCGCACGCCTGGCCGAGCGAGCCATTCGCATGGAAGGCACCTGCACGGGTGAGCATGGCGTGGGCCTGGGCAAACGCGAATACCTGATTCCTGAGCATGGCATCGTGGCGATTGATGTCATGCGAACCATCAAAGCAACGCTTGATCCGCACAACATCCTTAATCCGGGGAAAATCCTGCCACCCACTTGAACGCCTCACCCCATGCCTGCCCATCGTCAAGCATTCACTGCGCCCTCGGTTACCCATCGCCCAAATCGTTTGGCGACAGTTTTTGCTGCCTGAATTCCGTCAAGGCATCACGCCGCGCCGTGCTGCCGGCGCCGACTTTTTTTTACCTCATTTGACTCGCATCAACAACTGCCGGCTTTGCAAACGACTCAAAGGCAACGCAACGCCGCATGGACACATGAGCTGCTGTAAGATGGGCTTTCTAGCCAGAACGGAGGAGAAAAGCATGAGCACGCCGCAAAATAACCGTATGGATCCCATGGCATTTTTGAAGACACTCTGGGGAAGCGCTGGCATGCCCTTGCCTGGCCTGGTCACGCCAACGTTGGATACCGACGAACTGGAAAAACGGATTACCGACCTCAAGGCCGTCGAAGGCTGGCTTAAAACCAACCTGGGCGTATTGCAAATGACGATTCAAGGACTGGAAGTTCAACGCGCCACACTCACCACCTTGCAAGCCATGAGCCACTCGCTCAGCACCCCGCCTGCTGAAAATTCCGATGCTGCCAATGCAATCAATCCAGCGATGCTGAATCCATTGACCAACCCTGATTTATCCACGCTGTGGCCGTGGAATTTAATGCAAGCAGGTAGCGCAACGGAGTTGCCGTCCATGCCATCGGGCAAGCCCACAGCGAGCAACGCCGCTACCCCCGCACCGAAAAAGGCTGCCCCAAAAACCAAACGCAGCTAACGCGCATGGTCGCCAGCGCCCACCCGCGAGGGTGAAAACGTGCGCAAGCATCCCCCACCCCACACACCAGGGCGGGGCTTCCAATCGGCTCGCTGCGCTCGATAGCACACGGGGCTCCGTTTCTGTTTTTCACGCTAAAACTGCTAAATCACATCCGCCGCCCGCAAAGCGTCAATCTCTGCGGCAGCGTATCCCAGCGCCCGCAAGATTGAATCACTGTCAGCACCGGCCGCAACGGCTGGTTGTGGCGCCGCGGGCGGCCAATGCGAAAGCTTGAACGGCGGCGCGCACTGTGTCATGCCATCGGCTTGCGGCGTCACTTGGCGCGCAACAAACTGCGGGTGCTGAACCGCCTCATCCAACCGCAATACCGGCGTCACACAACAATCCAGCGGCACCAGTGTCGCTTCCCAATGCGCAAGCGTCTGCGTCCTGATCACTGCCGCCAGCGCTTCACGCGCATGAGCTGAAGCTGAAGCATTTGTCATATCCCGATCTGCCAGCGCAGGCAAGCCAAGCGCATGGCACAAGGTGCGCCAGAACTTATGCTCGATCGCGCCGACCGCGAGATAACGGCCATCGGCAGTGGCATACAGGCCATAGCCAGGCGATGCGCCTGTCATGTCACCTGCACCGCGCGGCGCCAACCCGCCTTTGGCCCCAATGGCCGCCAAAGGCAGCACTGAATGCACCAGCAACGCATCGGCCATTGACACATCCACATAAGAACCCTGTCCTGTCGCCTTCGCACCGATCACTGCAGTGAGCACCCCGACCAATGAGGCGAGACTGCCACCCAAAAGGTCGCCGAGCTGAAGACCCGGGATGGCGGGCGCGCTGCCCGGGGTTCCGATCTGATCGAGCAAACCCGCCATGGCGATAAAGTTAAGATCATGGCCGGCATAGTGCGCCCAAGGCCCGGTCTGCCCGTATCCCGTAATCGCGCAATAGACAATGCGTGGGTTGATGGCACGCACGGTTTCATAACCGATGCCCAAACGCTCGACCACACCGGGACGAAAGCTCTCGACGATGACATCGGCGTTTTCCGCCAGGCGCAAAAATACGCGCACCCCGGCGGGCTGCTTAAGATCCAGGCGCAGGCTTTTTTTGTTGCGGTTCAGCATGCGGAAAAACGGGCTGTCCTTGCCTTCTGCATTGGCCTCATCCGCGCCAGGGCCAAAGGTGCGGGCATAGTCGCCCAGCCCTGGATCCTCGATCTTGATGACTTCAGCCCCCTGATCGGCCAGGTGCAATGTCGCCATGGGGCCGGGCAAAAGGCGCGTGAGATCGAGCACCCGCAACCCGGCAAGCGGTCCCTGGGCCGTCATGGGCTGTGGCGGCGTGGCGTGCGTTGCGTTTTTTGCCATCTCTTGTGCCGTACCGCCAGCGCCGACTTTTTCGGCAGCCTCCACGCCCATCGCGCCGAATCAAGCGTAGATGTAAAAGCCACGCCCGCTCTTGCGCCCCAAATAACCTGCGCCAACCATTTCTTTCAACAGCGGCGCGGGGCGGTATTTGGAATCATCAAAGCCTTCGTAAAACACCTGCATCACGGCCAGCAAGGTATCCAGGCCGATCATGTCCGCCAAGGCCAGGGGGCCGATCGGATGGTTGCAACCCAGCTTCATGCCTTCGTCAATCGCATCGGCCGTGGCCAAGCCCTCCGAAAGCGCAAAAATCGCCTCGTTGATCATCGGGCACAAAATGCGATTCACCACAAACCCCGGGTTGTTTTTCACCGTGATCGGATACTTGCCCAAGGCTTTGCCCAACGCCTCAACCTGCGCGTGGGTTTCGTCCGATGTTTGCAGGCCGCGCACAATTTCCACCAGTGCCATGACCGGTACAGGATTGAAAAAATGCAGCCCGACAAACCGATCCGGATGCGCGGTCGCTGCCGCCATGTGCGTAATCGAAATGGATGACGTGTTACTGGCGATGATGGCGTGGGGCGCCAGCACACGATCGACATCGCGAATGATCTTGAACTTCAGGCTTTCATTCTCGGTCGCCGCTTCAATCACAATATCCACAATGCTCATGTCATTGATGTCGGTCGTTGTCTTGATGCGCGCAAGTATTTCCCCCTTTTGCGCCTCACTGACTTTTTCCTTCTTGATCATGCGGTCGATGCTCTTGGAAACCGTCGCCATACCCCTGGCAAGCGCGGCATCATCCACATCCAGCATCACTGCCGAAAACCCCGCCATTGCAGCGCTTTGCGCAATGCCATTGCCCATCGTGCCAGCGCCAATGACGCCGATTGTCTTGATACTCATCATGGAAACTCCTGGTGGTTTAAATTCGGTGGAATGACTTTTACATGCTGCGCCGGTATTGGCCGCCGACTTCATAGAGCGCATTCGAGATTTGGCCCAGCGAGCAATGGCGCACCGCGCCCATGATGGCCTCGAAGATGTTTTCATCCTGGATGGCCGCCTCACGCAAACGCAGAAGCCAGATGCCAGCAGAATCCGCATGCTGCGCATGGAACGCCGCCAGGCGCCGCAGCTGCGACTGTTTTTCGTCTTCAGTTGAACGCGCCAGTTCAATCTCGCCGGGGACATCATCCGCATGCGGATTCAGAAAGGCATTCACCCCGATGATCGGATACGAGCCATCGTGCTTGCGCTGCTCGTAAGCCATCGACTCTTCCTGGATCTTGCCGCGCTGATAGCCCGTTTCCATCGCCCCCAGCACGCCGCCGCGTGAAGCCAGCGCCTCGAACTCCTTCAGCACGGCCTCCTCGACCAAATCGGTGAGTTCGTCGATGATGAACGCGCCCTGATTTGGGTTTTCGTTCTTCGCCAAACCCCACTCGCGGTTGATGATCAACTGGATCGCCATCGCGCGCCGCACCGAGTCCTCCGTCGGCGTGGTGACCGCCTCGTCATAGGCATTGGTATGCAGGCTATTGCAATTATCGTAAATCGCAATGAGCGCTTGCAGCGTGGTGCGAATGTCATTGAAATCCATTTCCTGCGCATGCAATGACCGGCCCGACGTCTGGATGTGATATTTCATTTTCTGGCTGCGTTCATTCGCGCCATAACGATTCTTCATCGCTACCGCCCAGATGCGGCGCGCGACACGGCCCATCACCGCATACTCCGGATCCATGCCATTGCTGAAAAAGAAACTCAAGTTCGGCGCAAAATCGTCAATGGCCATGCCACGCGCGAGATAAGCCTCGACAAAGGTAAAGCCATTGGCCAAGGTAAATGCCAGTTGCGTAATCGGATTCGCGCCCGCCTCGGCAATGTGATAGCCGGAAATGGACACCGAATAAAAGTTGCGCACCTGATGCTCGACAAAAAAGGCTTGGATGTCGCCCATCATCTTGAGCGCGAATTCGGTGGAAAAAATGCAGGTGTTCTGCCCCTGATCCTCCTTCAGGATATCCGCCTGCACCGTGCCGCGCACATTTTTCAAGGCAAAGGCGCGCACAGCCTGCGCCTCTTCCGCCGTTGGCGCACGGTTTTCCCGCGCGCGGAACTTGTCCATCTGCTGGTCAATCGCCGCATTCAAGAACATCGCCAGAACCATCGGCGCAGGGCCATTGATGGTCATCGACACGGAGGTTGCCGGATCGCATAAATCAAAACCGGCATACAGCGCTTTCAAATCGTCCAGCGTGGCGATCGACACCCCTGAATTCCCCACCTTGCCGTAAATATCCGGGCGCAAATCGGGGTCGCAACCATACAAGGTGACCGAGTCGAACGCCGTCGACAAGCGCTTGGCAGGCATGCCATCGGACAGGCGGTGAAAGCGCCGGTTGGTGCGAAACGCATCGCCTTCACCGGCAAACATCCGCGTCGGGTCTTCATTTTCGCGCTTAAAGGCAAACACCCCGGCGGTGTAGGGAAAAGCGCCCGGCACATTTTCACGCAGTAAAAACTTGAGCAGTTCGCCTTCATCCAGAAAGCGTGGCAGCGAGACTTTATGAATCCGCGTGCCAGAGAGCGACGTGCTCACCAAGGGCGTACGCGTCTCTTTATCCCGCACCTTGACGACAAATTCCTCACCCGCATAAGCTGCCCGGGTGGCGGGCCAGGCAGCAAGCAAGGCACGCGCGTCTTGCGTGAGCTGACTGTCCCTGGCCGCGATCAAGGCGTCAAAATCACCCGCATTCTTGCCGCCCCGCAGAAAAATATTTTTCGCCGTGGCAAGGGCCTGCCGCTCGTGCGCAATCCCGGCCTGGGCGTCCACGTGCCGATGGTACGCACGCACGGTATCCGCAATATCCGCCAAGTAGCGCACCCGCCCGGGGGGCACAATCACCCGGCCAACGGACGAATGCTTGACAGCCACCGACGGCAACGCGCCGGGCTGGACCACCAGGCCGTTATTGGCCAGCAGCGGCAGGATCGCTTGGTATAACGCCGTCACGCCGTCGTCATTAAAGCGCGCGGCCATGGTGCCAAACACCGGCATCGCTTCCAGTTGTTCGGCGAAACGGTTGTGATTGCGCCGGTATTGCTTCTGCACATCGCGCAGCGCATCTTCCGCCCCCTTGCGGTCGAACTTGTTGATGGCGACAAAATCCGCAAAATCCAGCATGTCGATTTTTTCCAGTTGCGACGCCGCGCCAAACTCGGGCGTCATCACATACAGGGAACAATCGACCAGCGGCACAATGGCGGCGTCTCCCTGCCCTATGCCGGAGGTTTCAACAATAATCAAATCAAAGCCGGAAATTTTGCAGGCAGCCAACGCCGCTGGCAGCGCACGCGAAATTTCGCCGCCGCCCCCGCCCGCAAAATTGCGCGTAGCCAAGGAGCGCATATAGATGTTGGGATGCCCAATGGCATTCATGCGGATGCGATCGCCCAGTAAAGCGCCGCCCGTACGTTTGCGCGATGGGTCAATGGAAATCACCGCAAGCCGCAAGCGGTCTTGTTGATCCAGACGGATGCGGCGGATCAATTCGTCCGTCAATGAGCTTTTCCCGGCGCCCCCCGTGCCGGTCACGCCAAGTGTGGGTACGGGACGATGCTGCGTGGCTAGCGCGGTTTTTTCCCAAAGCAGCTGCTTTTCCTCCGCAGTCCAAAGGTCATTTTCCAAGGCGCTGATGGTTTGGCCCAAAACTCGCTGATCACCTCGCTCCAATGCCGTCCAGTCAGGTGCCGCAACAGGCACCGCGGCCTTATCGCAACGCGCCACCATGTCATTGACCATGCCCTGCAAACCCAGTGCCTGGCCCTCTTCCACCGAATACAAATGGGTGACGCCATACGCATGCAGCTCATCCATTTCCGTCGGCACAATCACCCCGCCGCCACCGCCAAACACCTGAATGTGCCCGCCACCGCGCGCTTTCAACAGGTCAATCATGTATTTGAAAAACTCGACATGCCCGCCCTGATAGGACGAAACCGCTATGCCATGCGCATCCTCCTGCAAGGCCGCCGTCACGATGTCGTCCACCGACCGGTTGTGGCCCAGATGAATCACCTCCGCCCCAGTCGCCTGCAGGATGCGCCGCATGATGTTGATCGACGCATCATGGCCATCAAACAGCGATGTCGCGGTAATGAAGCGTATCTGCCGCGATGGCTTATACGGCGCTATGATGTGCTTGGGCGGGTTGTGCGTCATATTGATTTTCAATGCGGCATTGATAAGTCAATCAGAATAGGTTCCAGGCCAGGAAAACCCGAAAAGCATAGGCCATTCATAGGCCATTAACAATCCGGCGTCACCGCTTCTTTTCAAGAGATGGAATTGATTGGCGCAAGCGGACATTGTAAATCAAGCACTCATGCATGGGCGGCCCAACGGCGTCTGACGCAATGCAAGTTCCGCATGCCCATTTGGCTGGCCTAGAATGGGCAATGTCGAACCTTCACGCCGTATGGCCAGCACCGACTTTTTTAAATTGCGGCCCGC
>DILC01000085.1 GCA_002424865.1 Rhodocyclaceae bacterium UBA5602
TGCGCGCGGATGTTCCTGAATTGCTACGCGCGATGGATTGTTTTGTGCTGCCCTCGTTATCAGAAGCCACTTCCTGCACTTTGCAAGAAGCCATGGCCACTGGCTTGCCCATCATTGCCACACAAGTGGGCGGTAACGCCGCGCTGCTGGCAGATGGATGCTATGGCAGTCTGGTGCTGTCTGAAAATGCTGCAGCGATGGCAGCTGAATTGCTCAAGCGGTATCACACGCGTGATGAGCAGGATAATCTCTCCGCCAGAGAATTCATCATAGAGCGCTATGGCTTGGCTGCTGTGCTGGCGCGGTATGAGGCTTTGTTTGGCCTTGCGGTGAGGGCATCTCATCCGCCTTGAATGAGTTGGCTTATTGGGACAGGGACCTATTGATTTGGCCAGAATATGTTTGATGTCCGTTCGTCCTGTGCAAAGCCAAGGGAACCGTAGTCGTGTAGGAGCGCGATTTATCGCGCGATACCGTGCTGATCCGGTACGGTGACATCCCAATCCCGTTCAGTCTGCAAACATATTCTGGCAGGATCAATAGCGCGGGATAATGCGTGAGGCTGACTCGGGCCAACAACTCAGCCAAGCAGCTTACTCAGGGTGCTGTCATGAACAGCAGCTACCAGAAAATGCGGATTGAGAATCTGGTCGGGGTTGGCGTATGAGAGCGCAATGCCATTAGCATCAATCACCACGCCACCGGCTTGCTCCACCACGCATTGCGCGGCTGCCGTATCCCATAGTGACGTGGGGCCTAACCTTGGATACAGATCCGCAAGCCCTGCGGCAACCAGGCAAAACTTCAGCGAACTTCCCATTGGGATCAGTTCGCATTTCCCTAAGCGAGACAGAAAAGCGGTGAGCGAATCGCCGCCGTGTGATCGGCTCCCTACCACTCGCCAGGGACTATTCGCCGCATGGTGGGCAACGCTTATCGAATGACGTTGTTGTCCTGTTTGCTCAAAGGCGCCCACGCCCGCTGCTGCTAAATAAGTGCTGTTGGGAACTGGCGCGTGAACCACGCCGAGGATAGGCCGCCCCTGGCTGACCAAAGCGATGTTCACCGTAAATTCGCCATTTCTTTTGATGAATTCCTTGGTGCCATCCAGCGGATCGATTAGCCAATACTGGCCTTCAGCATTCGGGCCAGTAAAAGCTTCAGTGGACTCTTCAGAGAGAATCGGGATTTTCGGCGTAAGCATGGATAACCGCGCCTGAATCAAGTGATGCGCTCGCTGGTCTGCTTCCGTGAGGGGCGACTGATCTGCCTTTTCAGTTATCCTGAACTCGCGTTCATAGACTGTCATGATCTTCTTGCCTGCATCCAGTGCAAGCACAAATACATGCTCGAGCAATATATCAAGCGGCATCATGGTATCTATGCTGCTGTTTTAATGATCCCACGCCCAAAGAGCAGATTGATCACTGCATCAACCGACTGTTCTATTGTCAATTGCTCGGTATCGACCATCAGTTCCGGTGCAATTGGTTCCTCGTAAGGCGACGATATCCCGGTGAATTCCTTGATCTCGCCAGCACGCGCCCGCTTGTAGAGGCCTTTCACATCCCTCGTTTCACAAACATCCAGCGGACACCGGCAATAGATCTCAATGAACTCGCCATGCGGAACCAGCGAGCGCACGCGTTGCCGATCGTTGCGGAAAGGTGAAATAAATGCGGTCAATACCATGATCCCTGCCTCCAGGAAGAGCTTTGCGGCTTGTCCCACGCGGCGGATATTTTCCGTTCTGGCTTCTTCTGAAAAGCCCAGGTCCGCGCACAGGCCATGGCGAATATTGTCGCCATCGAGCACGAAGGTTCTGCAACCCATCTGAAAAAGGCGCTCTTCCACCGCGTGCGCCAGGGTAGATTTACCCGCGCCGGACAGTCCGGTGAACCAAAGGATGATGCTTTTGTGCTGGTTCAATTCTTCGCGACGCATGCGTGTCACGGACGCCTTATGCCATACGATATTGGTTGCGCTCACATTGCCCTCGGGATTTGATTGACGAATTGTTCTAATGCCAAATCTATTGCCTGATAGGTTCGACTAAAGTAATCAACAGGCTTGTCTATCGGATCCTTGATCTGCGATGACGGGGAGGAGCCGACATTAAAGTACGCCAGGTTAAACAACGGCGGCGCATCAAAACCGACCAGTTTTCGATATTCAAATTCTATGATCGGATCGAAATGCACAACCAGATCATAAGTTGAAAGATCAATCTGTGCGACATAGGTGGAGCGATGCTTGGTTAGATCCATACCCGCCTTTTTTGCTGCCTCCAAGCCAGCTACGGGTACTGTTCGGCCTGGTTGCGGCAGGGTGCCAGCGCTAGTCACTACAATGGATAAGCCACGTTCGCCCAGCATTTGAGCCAAGCGGACTTCTGCGTAAGGGCTGCGGCAGATATTTCCACGGCATAAAACCAGAATTTTTCGGAGCCTGTCTTTGTTCGCTGCCAGCTGTGCAAAACGACGCTGCTCCTGGCGGCGAAAATACCGGCCAAGCATACTAATGCGTGGCTCCAGTCGATTACGCCAAGCTTGCCAATAATCGGCCCAGTCGGCAGTAGCAGGCGCAGGGTCATCAGTAGCGGCAACATCTACTTTGTCCCGGCCAACCGCCAAGCGCCACAGTCCAATAATCCGGTGAGTGATATTGGCCGCCACAGCCATTTTGGGCGTGCCGAGAGAGAATGAGGACAAGGTATCAATCAGGCTATTGGCGTCTGCCGTCACATTGCGACAATAAACGCCAGTCGTAACAGCGCGGCATGGCTCTTCGACGCCATCAACCAGCAGCCTGTAATACAAATACGGAAAGTCCACGCCAGCGGCAATGGCAAGCGGCAACGAGCCCCAGGGGCGTGCATTCACTTCGAGCAAGATGGTTTTGCCATCGGTACGGTTGCGGCAAAACTCAAACATGGCCAAACCGGTTAACGCTGTCTTCGCGCAAATGGCCTCCACATAGCCCAGCAAGGCGGCATCAAGCGGAACGCTCTTTCTGTAATAGCTGCCCTTGCCAGCGAGGGATTCATTCACCCGAATGTGCTGGAAAGCCTGGAGTACGCGGCCTTGGTTGGCAAGAATGGATATCCCCAGGCCACCGCCGGAAAATAGTGCCTCGGCCAGAAAGTCCTCAGGTTGTTCAATACGTGCCAGTGCATCCTTGACCTGTCCAATGTTGCGGCATATGGCCACTGCATGCCGACGCCCCAAGGCATGCTCGAATACCGAGCTGCGCGACTTGATCGCCAAGGGCAGGCCGAATTCCTGCACGAGCGTTGCGGCGTCATCTTTTTGCTGCAACTGTCGCCCCATGGCCACAGGCACATTGCATATGGCCGCAAGCTCGCGCGTATTGATCTTGTCAAACAAAACATCGAACGCTGGGCGGCTTACCATCGCCAGGCTTTTTGTTGGCAACTGCTCTCGACACAACTGCATCGCCACAACCATACTGTCGGTGCAGGGCAGTATGAAATCATAGTTGCCTGTGGTGATTGCAGCGACGAGATCTGCTTGCCAGGCAGCCGGATCGAGATTCATGTCCGTCAAGCGAAGCGTTTGATGGATATAGCGCGAGCGTAGCGCAGGCGAAGCCCAATGGCCGGGGATGACATCAACTGAAATGCCTTGACGTCCCAGCGAGCGAACCACTGAAAGGAAGGCGCGCGTGTCGTCACCGAGAATGAGGGCTTTAGCCATTAAAAAATAAACGTTAAAAAGTAGGTGTCAATGCCGACATGTTAGCGTGTCAAGCCTACGTGCTTGCAAGCAAGCGCGTAGGCTTCATTGGCTGTTGCGCCTGTGCCACCGAGTTCCTGGGTAAAAAAGTCCAGAAACTCGCGCAAGATTGTTTTGAAGCTGGCCAAGTCTGCTGCCGTTTGCACGTAGGGCGTGTGTCCTATGTCTGCCGATGGGGAATGATAGCTCAGCGTAAATAAACGGACGCCGTCATCAAAGAGGTCACGTGCCAGCTGGCGCATGGCGGCGGGGTCTGAGCCTTCCAGCGTTAACCGGGTTCTTGTGACTAACCCCAGCCGGGAGGCAATACCCGGTAAGCGTAATTTTTTAGCCAAGGGAATATCTTCTATGCGCAGCTTTCTGTTACCGCCTTGGCACAGCCGCCCGACATAACCGCCCGTATGGGGGATGCGCAAAAGTGACGGCGACTGGGCATCCCAAAAGGCGTGGGAGGACTCGTCCCGGTAGTTCGGCCCGCCGTCCGCACGGTAGTCCCAGCCCGGTGCACTGCTGCAATCCACGCGATAACCAAGATCGCCAAGAATCTGCCCCGTGTTGGCGCCAAAACCATATCTTCCTGCCAGATAGGCCGTGGGTGCATTACCAAAAGCTTCAGCAATTCGCTCAGTCAGCAAACTTAATTTTTTTCGTTCAACCGCTTCAGGCAGATTGCCGGGGTAGCTGTTGAAGGACGACACTTCTTCACTAAACGGCGGACATACCCACGGATGCAGATGAGCGCCAATCTGCCCGCTGCCATCGCTCACCATGGCACGCAGCACGGAAGATCCCCCCGTGCTGTTAGCAATGGGATAGCTACAGAAGTAGGTTGGCTTATAACCTTTGGCAGCGCAAATTTCATGCATGACGGGCAAGGCTTGGGTATGCGTCGTGCCAAGCTTATCCCTAGCGAACCCGGCCGACCAGTCGAACTCCTCTTCGGTATGGACGACAACCAGCAAGCGTGGCGTAGTTTCGGATAAATGCACGATAGGCGTGGCCATTATTCTTTTCCTTGTGTCGTCTGCCCGGTAGCAAGCGCTGATGAAGATTTAGCAGCGAATCCTTTCGTCAGCGCCATGAAAAGAAGTGACTTCAAAAACGTAATAAACATATGCAATTCGGTAGCGCAGATGACGTAAAACGTGACGCAGCCGCGTTCAAGAATTTCCCTTGCCAGCGGAACCGTTGGGTATTCTTTCGCGCTGATGCTTAATTTCCTTTTAATTCATTGGGTTTCATGGGGGCAAAGCCATCCAGGCCAAAGTGTTTGCGCAATTGTTTTTTTACCGAATTGAGCATTGAAAAATCAGGCGGCAAAAAGTCATGGTACGGGGTTTCTTTAAGATACGCCATGTACTTTGGCTGATAAGGGTGAAGGGACGTGAACTGCCAGGGCTTGCCGCCTGCACCATTGAAATGAATGACCTTTGCCGATTGACGAATCTTGCCCATATCAACCGGCGAAATCGAGGGAAAGCCCTCTTTACGGAAAAAAGGAGAGATTAAATTCCACTCATAACCCAGCGTTATACGTCTGTCATAGAAGCAGCCATTCAGTGCATCTTGATCAGGATTGAGCGCAATCTCGGCATTGGAGACAAGAAATTTACGCACTAATTCCCGACAATTACCTGACGTCCATAAAGGAACATTGAACAATAAAACACCCGAGTTGAAGTAGTTGTATTCCGTGGGTAAATGACACCGGTCGTGCGACGTGGCATCCGGAATATCCACTGCGGCAAGAAGATTGCCCTTCATGTCGAGCTCAAACAAAGGTTTTAACGAATCAACCACGATGATATCCACATCCAGGTACAGCACTCGCTCTTCATTCGGGAAAAAGTCCTCAACCCACAAACGCAGATAAATGTCTTTTGGATAAATCCCGATTTGCGGAAAATCTGCCAGCTTGTGTGCATCGAATGCGGTGTATCGCACTTCGCAATGAGCGCCCTTAGCCGTATCAGACAGTTTTTTTTGTGTATTAAGAGATAAATCAAGCCCCGCGATGACGACATTTAGCTGACTGTCAGGGTTGTTGTCGATGATGGAGCGCAGGCAAACCGCACAGTGCTGGGCGTAACGCTCATCCGTGGTGAGGAGGATGTTGAGGGTACTGCGGCTCATGGTTTATTTTTCAGTTTGGTGGTGCTTAGTTTGCTTTCACCGGAGCTTATCGGACGGCGCTGCCGAAATGTGCTGCAGAAAATGCAATAGAGGGTGTATATCGCCCATTTCATCGTGGGTGCGGCACCCAGTGCTTCCCTGGCGTAATACGCTGCCAACTGCCACTGACCCTTTTGCATGAGCTCTTCAACGATTTTCTTCAGCGCATAACCTTTATGCGTTAGCGCATGCGCACGAATCAGGGGGTGGGCAGAAAACAAAGCCGCTTTGTCCAGCACGCGGATTTGCAACAACCGCTTATCCAGCATCGAAACTGAAGTTGTCATGTTTTGTGTTTTGGCTGGGTCAGGCACATTGTGACGGGACACGAAGGCAGGATGAAAGAGCATGATGTTTGACTTGTCGATCAGGCGCAAGAAGAGGTCTCGATCGCACTCCCAGCGTATGCCTTCATCCATGCCGCCTATTATCTGGAATAGTTCTCGGCGCACCACAAAGCAATTAAGATGGCAAAAGCCGGAAGTTTGCATCAAATCATGAGCTCCAAGCTTAAACACGCCGCTTGCAGAAGGCTTCACCCCGTGACCAAGCAACTCGCCTTCTAAGGCATCCAGCCAGATTGGGCCGGGGACTTCTTCATTGTGCAGGTAGGCGCGTTGATTAGCCATGTACAGATCAGCGGGCTGATCGGCATCAAGAGCAGTTGCTGCCCGAGCCAGGTGGCCGCTGTCAGTCCACATGTCGTCATCGTCCAAAAAACACATATACTCGCCAGACGCTTGATCGACCCCGAAATTGATGGAGTAGCTCTGCCCGTGTCCTTTTGGACGCCGTACAAGACGATGCACCTTCAGCCGATCGCCGATTTTCTCTTTCGCAGTGGAATAGACGCGTTCGTATTCTGGTTCATGTTCTGGTGAGGAGCCATCATTTACTACAATGACGTCAAAATCACTGAAAGTCTGCGCAATAACAGAATTCAGCGCTTCGCTAAAAAGACCCGGGCGGTCACGGGTTGCTAGTACGACGGAAAATTTTGGCATGCGGTTCCCTTGGCTTATTCTTTTGTGGCCAGTCGATGGATATGCGCATCAGTGAACACCCTATCGCTTTCGGCTATGCCGCAAAAATCGAGTAGTTCGGCCTGGTGTGCCTTAATGTTGATGTCTTCCGATGGCACGATACGAAAAATCTGCGGATATTTTGCAGCAAGTTTTTCGGCTTCCTCATAGTAGTAGTCCCAATATTGCTCTATCGCTATTTGTCGGGTGGGGCCAGGGAACTTCGGAAAGCATTTATCCCAGATCGGATCAAGCCGCCATTGCGTTCCGTCATGCGCCATCCAGAAGTTACGCGACCTCTGAAATGGCTCACGGGTAATCAAGGCGCCGATCCAGTCGGCGATACGCTTGGACGGCCAGCGCTCGATTTCCGACTTGCGCAACCAGCTTTTTACGGTCGCCGCCTTGTCACGCTTTAAGCAAATGAATCGCACGTTCGGGTTGCGCTCGGCAATGGCTTCGACATAGCTCAAATAGTAAAAAGCAATATCCCCAACCATGCGTACGTGCTGCATAGCGCATAGCCTATCATAAGCCTTGGCCGCTACACCCCGCCCAAGATCAACGGTCAAAAGAGACGGGTCGCTACCATTCAAAATGGCTTGGAATTCATCAATGGCATTGAGTATCGGGTGAGGCGTGCCGTGAAACCGCACGCAACTGGGATTCATCTCGTGAAAACACAGCGCCCCCTTTTGTGCATTAAGCAGCTTTGCCAAAGAAGCAGTTCCCGAACGTCCTGTTCCTAAGCCTATGACGATCATAATTCATTCCCTTTAAACGTACATTTTTCCCACCGGCGAGCACTCGGAAAAATTATTGAAGCAGTGTTGAGGTGGATTTGACATGTTGCAGCAAGAAAATAACCACGGCAATCATAGTGCATATACCTTGGGGATTGGCAAGCCTGTCGTGGCATTGTTTGAAGATGATCATGCGGTTTTCAGAAAATCCCGGTTCCTGGCAAATCAGCGGGATGTAAATACCGTCGCAAACATGGGCACCAACAGCTTGTTGCCAAACTCACTCAAGTGGTCGTCGTCAAAGTAAAGCGGCCGTCCCTCTTTTGCGCCATAGCAGCGGCCATCGTGGCAAAGGTAAGGTAGCGGATCAAGGATTTTGACACCGCATTGATCCCGCGCAGCATCTTGCGCGGCCCAAA
>DILC01000013.1 GCA_002424865.1 Rhodocyclaceae bacterium UBA5602
ACACGTTGCCATCCGCTTATAATTCGGCCATCGTCTGTTTGAACCATTTTTGAAGTTTTAATGGGCTGATCCATTTTTCTTTTCTCTGATATGCCCCATCCCAAACCCCCCCGGCAAAACCTGTCACCCGTTCAGCATGATTTACTGACCAACCTAGCCTCACAGATACCCGGCGTCATTTATCAGTACCAGCTTTCCCCTGGTGGACATTCAAGTTTCCCTTACGCTAGCGAAGGCATCCGGGAAATTTATGAACTCACGCCAGAACAAGTGCAGAACGACGCATCCGCTGTGTTTGCACTTATATATCCAACTGACCTCGACAAAGTATCCGCTTCGATCCAGGAATCCGCGCTCACGCTTCAGCCCTGGCAGCTCAGATACCGGGTGAATCTTCCCCGGCAAGGATTACGCTGGCTTGACGGGTTTGCCCGCCCGGAAAAACTGGCCGACGGCAGCGTGTTGTGGCATGGCTTCATTACCGACATCACCTCGCGTGTGCAACTGGAAAGCGAGGCCAGTGCCTACGCAGAAAAGCTGCGCAATCTTTATGCCCTGTCACCCTTTGGCTTTGCCTTGACAGACATGCAAGGCCGCTTTACCGAATTCAACCAGTCCTTCCAGGAAATGTGCGGTTATGCCACAGAAGAACTCAAAGCCCTCGATTACCAGTCACTAACACCTGCGGAATATGCAGCCGAGGATGCACGGCAGCTCGAATTACTGGTCAACACCGGGCGTTATGGCCCCTATGAAAAGAAGTACAAGCACAAGGATGGCCACTGGGTGCCCCTCAAACTGAACGGCATGCTGATCACCGGCCATGATGACCAAAAGTACATCTGGTCCATTGTTGAAGACATCACCGAAAGCCGGCAACTCGCGGCCGCAGCCCAAGCAGCCGAGCAGCGCTTCCAGTTGGTGGCCGACTCGGCGCCTGTCTTGATCTGGCTCGCCGGTACGGATAAGCGCTGCTTCTGGTTCAACCAGACCTGGCTCAGCTTTACTGGCCGCAGCCTGGCACAGGAAATGGGCAACGGCTGGGCGGATGGCGTACATCCGGACGACATACAGAAGTGCCTGAACATTTATAACAGCCACTTTGACCGCCACGAACCCTTCCATATGGAATATCGTTTGCGGCGGCATGATGGCGAATATCGCTGGATCCACGACAACGGCATACCGCGATTCAGTTGCGGCGGTATCTTTGAAGGCTACATTGGCTCTTGCGTCGATATAACCGAAAAAAAACTCAATGAAGCGCAAAGCCACGCGCTGATGCAAGAACAACAGGCAATACTGGATAGCGAGCTCATGGGCATCGTAAAAACCAGCAACCGGACCATTACCTGGACCAACAGCGCTTTCGCCAAGATGCTGGGCTTTGATAAACATGAGTTAATCGGCCTGGCGCCGGATATTTTGCATCCAAGCCGGGAGGCTTGCCTGGCATTGCGTGACAGGGCCTACCCGGTTCTATCCGCAGGCAACACCTATCGGACAAAAGTCGAATTCAAACGCAAGAATGGCCAACCCATTTGGCTGGACATGTCAGGGGTGATGTTGCGTCCGGAAAAAAATGAAGTCATTTGGGCCATTCTGGATATCAGCAAGGAAAAACAGGCAGAAAGGGAACTCCAGATTGCCGCTGTCGCGTTCGAGACGCAAGAGGGTGTTCTGGTGACCGATGCCCGCGGACGGATCCTGCGCGCCAATCAGGCTGCCACACGCATTACGGGTTACAGCAACGAAGAACTCCTGGGCAAAACCCCGCGCATGCTAAAGTCCGGCCGCCACGATGCCGCGTTTTATGCTGCCCTGTGGTCGAGCCTGGAGCAACAGAGTATGTGGCAGGGTGAGATATGGAACAGGCGCAAGAGCGGCGAAATCTATCCAGAACATCTTTCCATTACCGCCGTGCAAGACTCGGGCGGCAACCTTACCAACTATGTGGCGACGCTCACCGACATAACAACCATCAAGGCAGCTGCCGACAAGATCGAAACGCTGGCGTTTTATGACCCGCTCACGCACCTGCCCAACCGGCGTCTGTTGATTGACCGTATCAAGCAAGCCCTGGCCTCCAGCATGCGTGATGGCCGACAAGGTGCTGTGCTTTTTATCGACCTGGACCATTTTAAAAACATCAATGATGCCGGAGGCCATGCCGAAGGCGACAAACTGCTGAAGGTGGTGGCAGAACGCCTGAAGAGTTGTGTGCGCGAAGGGGACACAGTCGCGCGCCTTGGTGGCGACGAGTTTGTCGTCTTGCTGGAAAACTTGAGCCACGATACCGATGAAGCTGCGCCACAGGCTGAAATGGTGGGTAATAAAATCCTGGCTGCACTGGATCAAAGCTATAAATTTTTGACCTATGAACACCGTAGCAGCGGCAGCATTGGCATTACGCTTTTTCTGGACCACCAGCAATCAGGGGACGAGCTGCTCCGCCAAGCCGATATTGCGATGTATCATGCCAAAAAGGCCGGGCGCAACGCCTTGCGCTTCTTTGACCCACAGATGCAGAAAAGCATCGACACGCGCGCAGCGCTCGAAAGCACACTGCATAAGGCGATCGATAACCAGCAGCTCTGCTTGTACTACCAGATCCAAGTAGATAACGCGCGGCGACCTATCGGCGCCGAAGCCTTGATTCGCTGGCTACACCCTGAGCTTGGTCTGGTCTCGCCGCAAGAATTCATTCCGCTAGCCGAAGAAAGTGACCTGATCACACTGATCGGCAACTGGGTTCTGCAAACCGCCTGCGCACAGCTTAAAGCCTGGCAGGCAAAGCCGCTCACCCGCCATCTTGATCTCTCGGTCAATGTCAGCGCCAGACAATTCCATCAGCCCGATTTTGCCGCGCAAGTTCAGGCGCTCATTGCGCATTACGGCATCAATCCGCAACGGCTCAAGCTGGAGTTGACAGAGAGCATGCTGCTGAACAATATCGAAGAGACCATTGTCACCATGAATGAATTAAAGGGAGTCGGCATCCAGTTCTCCCTCGATGATTTTGGCACGGGTTACTCTTCACTCCAGTACTTGAGGCGCTTGCCGCTCAATCAGCTCAAGATTGATCAATCTTTTGTACGCAGCCTGGACACGGAAAACCATGACCAGGTGATTGTGCGCACCATCATTGCCATGGCGCATAGCCTGAATCTGAATGTCATCGCCGAAGGGGTGGAGACAGCCCTGCAACAACAAATCCTGTTGCGTGATGGCTGCATCCATTGTCAGGGTTATCTTTTCAGCAAGCCAGTGCCAGTCGCAGAATTCGAGCGGTTGCTGGAAATCATATGAGCCCTGCCCGGGCTCACGGTACGCTGATTTTATCCCGTGGAACTTCCGCCAGAAGTCAGACTAAACCCGCACCCGCAATCACCATGCCATAACGCGCAGCTTTGCCGATAGCCATCCATAAGGCGCTAGCCAACCAGGGCAAGCGCAGCCAACCCGCTGCCCCACACAGCGCATCGCCAACCACTGGCGCCCAGGCCAACAACAGCACCGGTGCGCCCCAGCGCCGCGCCAACGCCAAACGGCGCGGATCTTTGGGTTTGTGCAAAGCCCGCGCCATCCAATACGTCGTCATGCCACCCAGCGTATTGCCCAACGTAGCCAGCAAAAATGCCTCGCCCGTTTGCGTGGGGTAATTTCTGACCAAGGCCAGCAAGGCAAGCTCCGAGCCGCCGGGCAGGATCGTCGCTGACAAAAATGAGGCAATAAAAAGACCCGCCAGACTGCCGACCGAAGTAAATGAAAAATCCATGCCGCATGTTACCCTTTGCGTTTGCCCCACCGGATGCTAAAACCCTCTTGACCATGGATTACCTCAAAAAAACCCTTAACGCCCGCGTCTATGACGTTGCCATAGAAACACCGCTGGAGCTGGCCACCAACTTATCCGCCCGCACCAATAACCAAATTCTTTTAAAACGCGAAGACATGCAGCCCGTGTTCAGCTTCAAGCTGCGCGGCGCATACAACAAGATTGCCCACTTGAGCCCGGCGCAGCGCAAACACGGCGTGATTTGCGCCTCAGCTGGCAACCACGCGCAGGGCGTGGCCTTGTCAGCCAAGAAGCTCGGCATTCGCGCCGTCATTGTGATGCCCACGACTACCCCGCAAATCAAAATCGAGGCCGTCAAAAATCGCGGTGGCGAAGTAGTCCTGGCGGGCGACTCGTACGACGCCGCTTACGCCCATGCACTGACGCTGGAAAAAAAGCACAAGCTTACCTTCGTGCATCCGTTTGATGATCCTGATGTTATTGCCGGGCAAGGCACCATAGGCATGGAAATCTTGCGCCAGCATGCCGACCCGATCGAAGCCGTGTTCTGCGCCATTGGCGGCGGTGGATTGATTGCGGGTGTTGCCGCATATATCAAGCAACTGCGGCCGGAAATCAAAATCGTCGGTGTTGAAACCATTGATGCCGATGCCATGGCGCAGTCGCTGGCGGCCAAAAAACGCGTGCGGCTTGATACCGTCGGCCTGTTCGCCGATGGCACAGCGGTCAAATATGTCGGCGAGGAAACCTTCCGCCTGTGCCAAAAATATGTCGATGACATTGTGCGGGTGGATACTGACGCCATCTGCGCGGCAATCAAGGATGTATTTGAAGACACGCGCTCGATTCTCGAACCATCAGGCGCCTTGGCCATTGCTGGCGCCAAGGCCTGGGTGGCCAAACATCGCATCAAGGGCAAAACGCTGGTGGCCGTGGCCTCGGGCGCGAACATGAATTTTGACCGCCTGCGCTTTGTTGCCGAACGCGCCGAAGTGGGCGAACAGCGCGAAGCCCTGCTAGCTGTGACCCTGCCCGAAAAACCCGGCAGCTATAAAAAATTCGTCACGATTCTGGGCGCGCGCAACATAACCGAATTCAACTACCGCTATCACAGCAGCGGCCGGGCGCATGTATTTGTTGGCATGCAGGTCGCCAACACCAAAGAAGCGGCGAGCCTGGTGGTGCAACTGAAAAAGCAGGGTTACCCGGCACTCGATTTAACCAATGACGAAATGGCCAAGCTGCACATTCGCCACCTGGTCGGCGGCCATGCACCGCAGAGCGAAGATAAATCAGCGCAGATAAACGAACTGCTGTACCGCTTTGAGTTTCCCGAACGCCCCGGCGCCTTGATGAATTTCCTGACCAAAATGAGCACGGGCTGGAATATCAGCCTGTTCCATTACCGTAACCATGGTGCCGACACCGGTCGCGTGCTGGTCGGCATGCAAGTGCCCAAAGAAGACAGCAAAGCCTTTGCAACTTTCCTCAAGAATCTGGACTATCAGTTTGTGGATGAAAGCAAAAATCCTGCTTACAAGCTCTTTTTGGGCTAGATTTTTCGTGCCGCTTTCTTTTCAGGCTAACGCCCATAGTTCCAATGAGCCGCCCCGCCCATCCTTCCCTCGCGGGGAGGCTTCTATCCGGCCCGCTGCGCCCGGTGATGACACAGCGCACTTGCCCAAGCCTTTCATTACGTTAACTTGAGATGAGCGACCGTTTTAATTTCGACGCGCCAGTTGAGCGCAGCGGCACAGATTCGGAGAAATGGGCCAAGTACACCGGGCGCGACATTCTGCCGCTGTGGGTAGCGGATATGGATTTTGCCGCGCCGCCCGCCATCATCGACGCATTGCAGTCACGCATTGCGCACGGTGTGTTCGGCTACAACCAGCCGACATTAAGCCAGACACAAGCGGTGGTGGATTATCTGGCACGTCAGTTTGGCTATGCCATTGATCCCGCGTGGATCGTCTGGCTGCCAGGCTTGGTGTCCGGCCTGAATGTGGCCTGCCGCACGGTGGGCGAAACAGGCGACGCGGTATTCACCGCCACGCCGATCTACCCACCGTTTTTGTCTGCGCCTAAAAATGCGGGGCGGTCATTGGTCACCGTGCCGCTGGTGCAGGGGGAAAACCGCTGGGCATGGGATTTTGATGCCGTCGAGGCCTCCCTGCAAAAAACCAAGCCTAAGCTTTTCTTATTGTGCCACCCGCACAACCCCACGGGTCGCGCCTGGGATGACGACGAGTTGCGGCAGATTGCGCGGCTGGCCGAAAAACATGATCTCGTCATTTGCTCGGATGAAATTCATAATGGCTTGATTCTCTCGCCATCTTGCCATCCGCTACCGCGAGGGGACCTGCCCGCGAAGCGGGAATTCCAGGTCGGCAAAGCTGAGCGCCCTTTGCCCAACCGCCCTGTAGCGCAGTGGCTTCAACAGCACCGACTTTTTGCCTCCCTCGATGGGGAGCTCGCCCAGCGCACCATCACCCTGATGGCGCCCTCCAAAACCTTCAACATCCCCGGCCTTGGCGCAGCCTTTGCGATTATTGCCAATCCAGCCTTGCGCAAGCAATTTATCCACGCCATGACAGGCATCGTGCCGCACACCCATTTGCTCGGCATGGTGGCCTTGGAGGCTGCCTTCACAAAATGCGATCCATGGCATCAGGCGCTACTGGATTACTTGCGTGGCAATGCAGAAAAAGTTTTCGCCACCGTTAACAAAATATCCGGTTTGCATATGCATCGTGTAGAAGCGACTTATCTGGCCTGGATAGACGCACGGGAATTTGCTCAAGCGCGCGGCATTGAAAGCCTGGCTAAACACTTTGAAAGCCACGGTTTGGGGCTATCGGACGGCGTGGCCTTTGGCGCACCCGGATTTGTGCGCCTGAATTTTGGCACACAGCGCAACTTGCTTGAAACAGCGCTGGAACGCCTTGCCGCGTCATGATGCGCCATGCTTGCCAAGACACTTTCGCCACCTGGATTCACCCGACAAACGTCCAGAAACTGATGCACTACAATGAAAACCCGATGTGGACCATAGGCGGGATGAAATGAAGCATGGCGGTTTAATGGCACTCAGATTAATGGCATGCCTATTGATTGCAGGATGTTTGCTTTCGGGCTGTGCCGGGCTGGCACTGACGGCGGTCGGTGTCGGCGGTGGTGCGGCAACCGCCCACCAGATGGGCGGCTTGGCTTACCGCACATTTACCGAACCCTTGCCGCGCGTGCGGAGTGCCGTGCTGGCAGCCTTCAGACGCATGGACATCAAACCGAAAACGACTGAAAAGATTGAACTGGGCGAGCGCATCCTCGCCCGGGTAGGCGACCGTGACATCGAAGTCGAGCTAGAGTCGCTGACACCCAAGACAACACGCATGCGTGTCGCCGCGCGGCGGGATGGCGGGTTGTTCATGGATTCGGCGACGGCAGTCGAAATCATCACCCAGACGGAAAAAGCATTTGGCTTGAACTAACTAGGAGAAGACCATGAAAAAGCTGAATTTGTGTATCGTAAGCACGCTGTTCGCAAGTTCCCTGGCCCTGGCGCAAACCGCCACCCAAACCACCACCAGCACAACGGTTTCCCAGCCCGCGACGGCGACCGTGCCATCCAATAAGCTGACAACTGAATTTTCTGGCTGGGCAGGGTCGCCTGAAAACGCCGGCGCGCTGGTCAATGGCTTGCGCACAGGTACTAGCATCACTTTGACTTCGCCGGAAACGTCAGAAACAACCGGCACGTCCATAACCACCACGACCTTCTCGCCAACGACCAAGCCAATGGGCTATGGCAACATCCGCATCGCCCTGCAGCTGGCACAGGAGCAATTGGCCAGTCAGGGCATTAGCAATCCGACACCGGCAGAACTGCAAGGCGCGCTTGTCGGCATGCCGGGAAGTTCGACGCAAGGCATCCTGCAGATGCGCGCTGCAGGCATGGGCTGGGGACAGATCGCGAACACTATGGGCGTCAAGCTCGGCACCGTGGTCAGCGGCAAGCAGCCAGCCACACCGACGACTGCCTACGGCAGATCCACCTCGGCCGGTGGTGCGCAAGGTGCGCAAACCCGCAAGGGTGTCGTGAGCGCCAGCGGCAATGCGTCCGCTGGGCGCTCATCCGGCATCACCAGTGGCGCGGGTGTCAGCAGTCAGGTGACGACCGGCCTGGGTCAAACCCACGGGCAAGGCGTTGGTGCGGGCGTGGTAAATGCCGGTGGCGGCAAAGCGGCTGGCTTGACAGGCAGCCATGCCGGAGGTAACGGCAAGGGCGGCGGCAAACCCTGACAGGCCGGTGCCCCAACGGAAGCGCATTGGTGGCGTGCTGCGCAGGGGCTTGTCCATGCGCCTATGCTTCGG
>DILC01000042.1:0-3737 GCA_002424865.1 Rhodocyclaceae bacterium UBA5602
TCGGTCACCAGCTCGGTCATGCAGTTCCCCTACCGCGAGTGCATGGTCAATCTGCTCGACACCCCCGGCCACGAGGACTTTTCCGAAGACACCTACCGCACGCTCACTGCCGTGGATTCAGCCGTCATGGTGATCGACTCGGTGAATGGCGTCGAAGCGCAAACCATCAAGCTGCTCGGCGTGTGCCGCCTGCGCGACACGCCGATTCTGACCTTCATCAACAAGCTCGACCGCGAAGGCCGCCCGCCGATTGAATTGCTCGACGAGATCGAAGACGTGCTCAAAATCCAGTGCGCACCGATGACCTGGCCGATCAGCATGGGCAAGCGGTTTCGCGGCGTGTATCACCTGTATAACGACACCATTGCCTTCTTCGACCCGCAGGCAGAAAAAGGCACGTCGGAGATTATCCAGGGCATTCACAACCCGCGCCTCGATGAACTGATTCCCGATCAAGTGGCCGAGATGCGCAGCGAAGTCGAACTCGTGCGTGGCGCCTCGCACACGTTTGATCGTGCAGCCTATCTTGCGGGCAAGCAAACCCCCGTGTTCTTTGGCTCGGCGGTGAATAACTTTGGCGTGCAATCCCTGCTCGATGCGGTGGTTGACCTCTCGCCGCCGCCGCAGCCGCGCGCGGCGATTGTGGGCGGCGCCGCTACCCCAGCCGCTGACAAAGTGGAACGTCTCGTGCAGCCGGATGAGGAAAAATTCTCCGGCTTCGTGTTCAAGATCCAGGCCAACATGGACCCCAAGCACCGCGACCGCATCGCCTTCTTGCGCGTGTGTTCGGGCAAGTTCGAGCGCGGCATAAAACTCAAGCAGCGCGCCACCGGCAAAACGCTGGCGATCAACAACGCCATCACCTTCATGGCGCAAGACCGCAACACCACCGACGAAGCCTGGCCCGGCGACATCCTGGGCATTCCGAACCACGGCACCGTGGTGCTGGGCGACGCCTTCAGCGAAGGCGAAGACCTGCAATTCACCGGCATTCCCTGCTTTGCGCCAGAACACTTCCGCCGCGCCCAGATTCGCAATCCGATGAAAATGAAGCAATTGCAAAAAGGTTTGCAGCAACTGGCCGAAGAAGGCGCCACCCAGCTTTTCCGCCCGCTCCACAGCAATGATTTAATTCTCGGCGCTGTGGGCACGCTGCAATTCGATGTGGTCGCGCACCGGCTGGAATTTGAATATGGCGTGGATTGCTTTTTTGAACCCTACAACGTCTCCACCGCACGCTGGTTGCGAGGGGATACTGCGATGATTCAGCAGCTCGCTGAAAAATCCGGCGTCAATGTGGCGTTGGATGGCGCGGGTGATTACGTCTATCTCGCGCCAAACCGCGTGAACCTGAATATGACAAAAGAAAAGTATCCGGACATCGTTTTCCTCGAAACCCGCGAAATACATTAAGTCGCCAACTTAGCTACCAAGTTTAGCGGGCAACTTGGTTACTACGCTTGGTTACTGCGCCTATTCAGCAAACCAGCTATCCAGCTCGACGGTTTTCAGTTCTTCTACCGTGTACTCGGTAAACACGCGGTAAGCCGTCCAGTGCGAAATCTTGTCCTGCAGCAGCAAGCCTTCATTGCCCTTGGCCAGGACGGCTTGCTGCTGATAAGCCGCGAGCTTATTGTCCGCATAAACAGCGCACTGCTGTAAAAACTCGCTGACGATCCGTTTTTTCTCTTCGATGGAAACAGGCATGATTGCTCCTTTATTCAATTAAGAAGAGCGCCTTTCAGACGCTGCACTTTTTGATATGCGCCCAACAATTGCCGGTGCATGCGGCTGCCTTCCATATTGGCGCCCAGCGTATGGAGGCCAAAGAATTGCTGCTCGCGACGAACCAGCGCCACCGCTTGACGCAATGTTGGCTCGCCAAACAGCAAGCTGAGCGATGCGTCAAACCTGTCGATAACATCCAGTTGCAGCAAGTTTTCGATACAGCGATAAACGCGGCGGCGCTGTTCGCCCAATACGCCAAACTGGGCTATCCAGGCGCAGCCTTCGAGCACCGCCTCCTCGTCGCCCACGGCCAGGCCCAGCAAGGTTTTGAGCTCGCCCACGCGCAAGTCCGCCCAAGCCGTGTCAGCATCAGCAGCCAGTCCGATGAGGGTGACAACAGGCAATTCTTCCGCCAAATCAAGTTCATCCAATAAGTCCAGCAGTTGCTGCGATTCAGCCTGGGTGAGTTCTGGCAGGCGCAAAATCGCCGGGCGCACGAGATTGCCGACGGTATTGTTTTCCCACTGCAACTCTTCAATCGGATAAATCTCCGACATGCCCGGCACGAATATGCGGCAAGCATACACGCCCAGATGGGTGAAGTCCGCCACATAAATCTCATGGCCGCTGGCGTGGATGCGGTCCACCGACCATTGATAATCCTCCGCCGTCGTCGTGGAAAAATTCCAGTCCGCGAATTCAAAGTCAGGCGTATTGCCCAAAAAATCCCAGCTCATCACGCCGCTGGAGTCCACGAAGTGAATTTCCAGGTTTTGCGCATCGGCAATCTCATCCCTATCAAAACCGGGGGCGGGAAAGCCGCCCAGGGAATCCAGCGCGCGGCCTTGCAAGAGCTCGGTCAGCGCCCGTTCCAATGCCACTTCAAAGCGCGGATGCGCGCCAAAGCTGGCAAACACGCCCTGATCGTGCGGGTGCAGCAAGGTCACATTCATCACCGGATACTCGCCGCCGAGCGACGCGTCCTTGACCAGAATGCCAAAACCCGCCGCACGCAAGCCGCGGATGCCTGCGGCAATGCGCGGGTAGCGGTTGATCACCGCTTCTGGCACGTCCGGCAGGCACAGTCCTTCACGGATGATGCGAAACTTGATGTCGCGCTCGAAAATTTCAGACAGCGCCTGGGTGCGCGCTTCCATGAGCGTGTTGCCAGCCGACATGCCGTTGCTCACATACAGGTTGCCGATCAGATTGACGGGGTAAAGGACGGTTTGGCCATCGCGCAGCCGAGTGTAAGGAATCGTGCAAATGCCACGCGCCGCATTGCCGGAATTAAGATCAATCAGTTGTTCGGCATGCACGGCCTTGTCCGGGTTGTAAAACGCCTGCAATTCGGGGGTAAGGATGTCTTTATGCCAGGCTTTGCCCTTGACGGGCAACCATTTTTCGCTGGGGTAATGCACGAATTCGCCATTCGCGATGGCTTCGCCCAGGTAAAAGTGCGTCCAGAAATAATTGGTGCTCAAGCGCTCAAAAAATTCGCCCAGGGCGCTGGCCCGTGCGGCCAGCTCGGAGCCGCCTTTGCCATTGCTGAACAGGCGCGTGCAATCGCGATCGGTGACATGCACCGACCAGATGTTTTCAATTTCATTCAGCCAGGAGCGCTCAATGACGTGAAAGCCTATGGATTCGAGTTTGCCCAGAAGGGTAGCGATAGACGATTCGAGCGAGGCATCCTTGCTGGGGATAAAGGTTTCAGTCATGCGGAGTGGCTTTCGGTGATTGTGTGGGTTTGGCCAGTTTAGTCGGATTGAACAAGCTTAAGGCTTAAGGCCGCGATTATCGCCATATCGGTCGCCGTACCATCAGCGCCGACTTTTTTCGCAAGAAACGAAACCGTGGTTCGACCGCTTGCACGACCCATTATTTATCCGGCCAGAACATGTTTGCAAACGGGATGGGGATGTCACCATAGCGGACCAAACAGCCGATGTCGCCGTGTTTTCGCCGCCCAATTTATCGGGCGAGCGGCGGGCTGTGTAGGAGCCCGA
>DILC01000042.1:3778-4852 GCA_002424865.1 Rhodocyclaceae bacterium UBA5602
GGTATCGCGCGATAAATCGCGCTCCTACAAGGTTGAGTTCCCTTGGCTTTGCGCAGGATGAACGGGCATCAAACATATCTGGCCGGATCAATAGCTTATCCGCGTCGTGCTTGCCTGAATACGGTCATCATCCGCCTGAGCAGGCAAAAAGCATGCTTCACGCCGTACAATCCAAGGCCATTTTTTGCATGACTCGCCCGTTGGCCAGCAACCCATGAGCAACCCCAATCTCTCTTCCTTCATCTGGTCTGTCGCCGATCTCCTGCGCGGCGACTACAAGCAATCCGAATACGGCAAGGTCATCCTGCCCTTCACCGTGCTGCGCCGCCTCGACTGTGTACTCGAACCCACCAAGCCCGCCGTGCTGGCTGAAAAAGACAAGCGCGAAAAAGCCGGTCTCAACCCCGAGCCTTTCTTGCTCAAGACAGCCAGCCAGCTCTTCTACAACACCTCGCCGCTTGACCTGAAAAAGCTCATGGGCGACCAGGACCACATCGGCGAAAACCTGCGCGCCTACCTGCAAGCCTTCTCGCCCGCCGTGCGCGACATTTTCGAGCGCTTCGAATTCCATGCCCAGATCGACCGCCTGCAAAAAGCCGGGCTGCTCTATCTCGTCACGGAAAAATTCGCCAATATCGACCTGCACCCCGAAGCCGTCAGCAACAACCAGATGGGCGCCGTGTTTGAAGAACTCATCCGCAAGTTTGCCGAGCTGTCCAACGAAACCGCAGGCGAACACTTCACCCCGCGCGAAGTCATCCGCCTGATGGTCAATCTGCTGTTCATCGAAGATGACGATGCCCTCACCAAACCCGGCGTCGTGCGCTCGATTTATGACCCGACAGCGGGCACGGGCGGCATGTTGAGCGTCGCAGGCGAGCATCTCGCCGAGCACAACCCCGACGCCCGCCTCGTCATGTACGGGCAAGAGCTCAATCCCGAGTCCTACGCCATCTGCAAGGCCGACATGCTCCTCAAGGGCGAGGGCGACAACGCCGACCACATCGTCGGCGGCGCCGAGTGGTCCACCCTCCTCCACGACGCCTTCCCCGCCATGGAGTTCGACTTCATGCT
>DILC01000026.1 GCA_002424865.1 Rhodocyclaceae bacterium UBA5602
CCGGACGCTGCATCTGTGGGGTGGCGGAGAGGGCGGGATTCGAACCCGCGTTAGGTTTTCACCTAAACACGCTTTCCAGGCGTGCGACTTAAACCGCTCATCCACCTCTCCGCTGATGCAGGCTAATGCCGACCCTGTTTCCGTTGGCCTGGCAGGGCGCGGATTCTAGCAGAATCAGGCTTCGCTGTGACGTAAAGAGAGATCAATTGCATTCACATCTTTCGTTAAGCTGCCGATCGAGATGCGATCAACGCCGGTTTGGGCAATGCTGCGTACGGTTTCAAGATTGACGCCACCCGAGGCTTCCAGTTGCGCGCGGCCTGCGGTAAGTGCCACGGCCTCGCGCATTTGCGTCAGTCCCATGTTATCCAGCAGTATCATTTTCGCGCCCGCATCCAGCGCCTCGCCGAGCTGGCTCAAGGTTTCCACTTCGATTTGAATGAACACGCCACGGTTTTCGTCATGCACAATGGCACGCGCGCGCTCCAAGGCGGGAACAATGCCACCCGCAGCGATAATGTGGTTTTCCTTGATCAACAAACCATCGTAAAGCCCCAGCCGATGGTTCTTGCCGCCGCCACAGGTCACTGCGTATTTTTGCGCCAGGCGCAAACCGGGCAAGGTTTTACGGGTATCCACAATCCTGGCTTTTGTGCCGCGCACCGCGTCCACATAGGCGCGCGTGGTGGTGGCCGTTGCCGACAGCAGCTGTAAAAAGTTCAAGGCGGCGCGCTCTGCGGTGAGCAACGCGCGGGTGTTAGCCTCTATTTCACACAGCGTTTGCCCGGCGGTAATCAGGTCGCCATCCTGTGCTGTCCACCGCATGACAGACGTTGGGTCCAGTCGGCTAAAGCAGGCGTCAAACCAGGCACGGCCAGCCAACACGGCCTCTTCACGACAGATTACCGCACCTTGGCTTCGCCGGTCAGCTGGCGTGAGTAAGGCCGTGACGTCCCCGCTGCCAATATCTTCAGCCAACGCAACGAGCACGTTACGTTCTATTTCCGCGGCCAGCGCGAGCGAGTTTTGCAAAGTTTCCATGTTATGTTTTGCCCCAGTCAATTCTGCGGAATTTTAACAGGGGGAAGTGGCATGATCGGTGTGTTTTCAGTCAGCCTTGGGGTGCTGATTGCCTTTGCCATCAGCATTGCGGTGATTTATTTCTATCTCAAGGACATCACGCAAAAAAAGCACGCCATCTTGCGCAACTTCCCGCTCATTGGCCATTTGCGTTACTTTTTTGAGCAACTGGGTGAACACTTTCGCCAATACCTTTTCCTGGGTGACCGTGAGGAGCGGCCATTTAACCGGGCCACACGCAGTTGGGTATACCGGCTGGCGAAAAACGAAGGTGGCGTGCTGGGTTTTGGTTCAACTTACGACCTGCACGAACCCGGGGCGTTGGTTTTTGTCAATGCTCCCTTTCCGGTACTGGAAAGTGACCGGCTCCCCACCCCGCCGCTAAGCATGGGCGAGGGCTGGTGCGAAAAGCCGTTTGTAACCCGCTCCATCGTCAATATCAGCGGCATGAGCTTTGGCGCGATTTCCCAACCCGCAGTCCGCGCCTTGTCCCTGGGGGCGGCAAAAGCCGGGTGCTGGATTGATACGGGCGAAGGCGGTTTATCGCCATATCACCTCGAAGGCGGTTGTGATGTGATCATGCAAATTGGCACGGCCAAGTATGGCGTACGCGATGACAATGGCCGACTCTCAACTGAAAAACTGCGTGACATCGCAGCGCGGGATAATGTGCGCGCTTTCGAGATCAAGCTCTCGCAAGGCGCCAAGCCTGGCAAAGGCGGCGTGTTGATGGGCGTTAAAGTGACCCCAGAAATTGCCCGCATCCGCGGAATTCCCGTGGGGGAGGATTCACTTTCGCCGAACCGGCATCTGGATATTGCCAATATCAACGAGTTGCTCGACATGGTCGTTCGCGTACGCGACATCACCGGCAAACCCGTCGGCATCAAAACCGCGCTGGGATGTTGGGAATTCATGAATCAGCTCACCGAAGCCATTGCTCGACGCGGCTTGGGCCATGCGCCGGACTTTATCGCTATTGATGGTGGCGAAGGCGGCTCGGGCGCAGCACCCCAGGCTTTGGCCGACCACATGGGGCTCTCCATTTCCGAAGCGCTGCCGTGCGCCGTCGATGCCTTGCTGGAAGCGGGCATTAAAGATCGCATCAAGGTCATTGCCGCAGGACAACTGGTGACTCCGGCACGCGCGGCCTGGGCGCTGGCTTGCGGTGCGGATTACGTAAACACCGCGCGCGGCTTCATGTTTTCCTTAGGCTGCATTCAAGCCCTGCGCTGCCACACCAACACTTGCCCGACGGGGATTGCGACGCACGACATTAAACTGCAGCGTGGCTTGGTGGTGGAAGAAAAGTTCGCGCGCGTGGCGAATTATTGCCTCAACATGAACAAGGAAATTGACATGATTGCGCATAGCTGCGGCCTGCATCATGCAAGGGAATTCCGCCGCGAGCATGTGCGCATTGCCCGCACCGATGGCAATACAACCGCGCTTAATGTGCTTTTCCCGTATCCGCTGCAGCGTTCGGTCCAGGCGGCTTCTTGAACCGTTCAGAGAGCGCAATCGACATGCTGCTCACCGCAATGATCACAATCCCGATGAGCGCGATGCCATCGGGCAAATGGTCATAGACCAGATACCCCAGCAAGGTCGCCCAGATCAGCTGCGCGTAAGTAAAAGGCGCCAGGGTTGACGCCTTGGCGTGGCGAAAGGCCAGAATGAATAACCAGTGGCCGATGCCGCCCAATACGCCGAGCGATAAAATTTGCAGTATTTGAAACGGCGTGGGCGTGGGGCCGCCCCAATAAAACGGTACGGCAAGGCTCAAGCCCGCAGTGCCTATCATTGCACCGTAAAACAGCATGGTGAGCGCATTTTCGCTAGGCGATAAACGGCGTGTCTGAATCTGGTAGATCGCATATAAAACCGCGGTGATTACCATGAAAATCAGCCCATCAACAGGCAAATTGCCACCGGGCCGGGCGATCAGCAGCACACCGGCAAAGCCCGCAACCACAGCCACCCAGCGCACGGGGGTGATTTTTTCGCCCAGTTGCCAGCGCGCCAGCAAAACCACAATCAGGGGCGAGAGGAAAATCACCGCCGTGGCTTCTGCCAAGGGCAACAAGCGAAAACCGGCAATACCAAAACAGGAGGTCGTCAATAACACCAAACCGCGCTTCACTTGCGCCCACGGGTTTTGGGTGGTGACCAGTTTTAGCCGCATGGACGGCGCCAGGAGAATCAGCATCAGCAAAAAATGCACGCTGTAACGCGCCCAGACAATCATCGGCAAGGGGAAGGTGCGGGTGAGATATTTTGACGTTGCATCGAGTGAGGTGAAGAAAAAAACCGCTATCAGGATGTAGGCAATGCCGCGAATGGGCTGCGGTTCAAAAGGCAATTTAGACATCCAGGGCAATCCATTCATTCAAAAGCCTGCGTGCCGCAGGGATCAGTTCACTTGCCGTTAAACCTACCGGCCCTTGTCCTTCTGTGACTAACACATCGGCGGCTGCGCCGTGCAAATACACGCCACCCATTAACGCTTCCGCCGCTGGCCAGCCTTGCGCCAACAGCGCACCTACCAGGCCGGACAGCACATCGCCCGTACCGCCCGTCGCCAGCCCGGCGTTGCCCGTGGGGTTGATGCGCCATTGGGCGTTCGGCTTGCCATCCGGATGCGCTAGCAGGCAAGCAACCACAGTGCCGCAACCTTTCAATGCCACGTGCGCATTGAAACGCTGCGCAATTTCCAGCGCAGCGGCCACGCGGTTGGCTTGCACTTCCTCAACACCCACCGCCAGCAGCCGCGCGGCTTCTGCCGGATGCGGTGTCATGAGCGTGGGCGCGCCGCGTCGTGCAATACGCGCTGCCAGCACAGGATGCTGGGCCAAGAGATTCAACGCATCAGCGTCCAGCAGCAAGGAAAACTCGGCGCTGGCAACACGGCGCAAGGCTTCCAGCGCAGCCTCGGATGTGCCCAGCCCCGGGCCAATGACTGCCGCTGTTGCCTGGCTTGCCGCAGCCTCAACCGTGCGCAGCATGAGTTCAGGCTGCACCACATCCACCAGCAGTTTTTCCAGCAGGCCGGCAAACACGCGCCCGGCGCCTAAATGCAAAGCCGCACGCGCAGCGAGCAAGGCCGCCCCCGTCATGCCGCGTGCGCCGCCGATCACCGCCAAAGAACCAAAGCGGCCTTTGTGCGTATTGCGCTGCCGCGGTTTAAGGCAGGATTGAAAATCTGCCCTTGCCAGCCGTGCACCCGGCGCATTCAAGCGTTGAACTGCTTCGCCCAATCCCAGCGCATCAATGCTGATTTTTCCGCAATAGTCAGGCCCATCGAGCGTATATAAACCGGGCTTGCCCGCAATAAAACTGATTGTATGCGTCGCACGCACCGCGCATCCCGACGCGTTTTCCGCCCCCACCACGCGGCCGGTATCCGCATCCAGCCCGCTAGGAATATCCAGCGCCAGCACGGGACCTGCGAACTGGTTGATGCGCTCAACTATCGCCGCATACTCGCCAACCATCGGACGCGTTAAACCGATGCCAAACAAGCCATCCACCACCAGGCTATAGTCGCCATCCAGCACGCTGGCCTTGTCAAGCGCAGAAAAGTCGGCGCTGGCAACACGGCGCTCCGTGTGCCGATTGCTTGCATTTTCAGCCAGTTGCGCCCGCCATTGCCCCAGCGCCCGCTGCGCATCCGGCGGCAGATTTGCCTCATCACCCAAAAACACCAGCGCCACTGGCACCTGGTTTTCATGCAACACACGCGCCATTGCAAATGCATCGCCGCCATTGTTACCAGGTCCCGCAAAAATCAGCACCGGCGCGCTTTGAACAAGGCCTCCTGCACCCTTTTTTGCCGCCTGAACAGGTTCAGCCAGAATACGCATTGCCGCCGCTGCCGCCGCCTGCCCTGCCCGCGCCATCAGGGGCGGCATATCCTGGGCATGCGCAGCTTCCAAGGCGCGCAATTGCGGCGTAAGCAAAAGTGGAAAATAGCGTGGGAAATAGTGTGGGAAATCCATGCGGCTATTCTAATCGGCGAATTCGTGCCACCCAATCCGGGCCACCCTTTAATTTCAGCCCCCCCGCTGAAACAAACCCACGTCTGGACGCTCAACAATCATTCAGGGATAATTCGCCCCTTTGGTTTACCTCTGGTTTTAACAACCCCTACCGCACCCCCTCTTGGCGTGCAGGAGCCCTACCGAATGACAGCACGCCCCATTAACGGCAATGCGCTCTCGACCGCGCTGCGCAGCGATTTAACTGCCCGCACCCTCACTCTTGAAGCGCAAGGCATAACACCTGCCCTGGCCGTAATTCTGGTGGGCGACGACCCAGCCTCTGCCGTGTATGTGCGCAACAAGATTGCCGCTTGCGAAAAAACCGGCATACGCTCGCTGCACTTTAACTTTGCTGCGGATGTTGATCCTGCGCTGGTCTTGGCCAAAATCAACGAACTCAACACGAACCCCGAGGTGCATGGCATTCTGGTGCAGCTCCCGCTGCCCAAGCAGTTTGACACCGACGCCGTGCTCGAAGCCATTGCGGTTGAGAAAGACGTGGATGGATTCCACGCCCAGAATATTGGCGCCCTCGTCCAGGGCAAGCCGCGCTTTATTCCCTGCACGCCCTATGGCGTGATGAAAATGCTGGCGTCCATTGAGGCGCCGCTCAAGGGCGCTGAAGCCGTCATCGTCGGGCGCAGCAATATTGTTGGCAAGCCGATGGCGCTACTGCTATTGGCCCAAGGCTGCACCGTCACCATTTGCCACTCGCAAACGCGCGACCTGGCCTTTCACACGCGGCGTGCGGATATCCTGATCGCCGCCGTCGGGCGGCCGAAAATAATCACGGGTGACATGGTCAAGCCCGGCGCCATCGTGATCGACGTGGGCATCAACCGCCTACCCGACGGCAAGCTGTGCGGCGACGTTGATTTTGCCAGCGCGAGCGAGGTGGCCTCAGCCATTACACCCGTGCCAGGCGGCGTGGGGCCGATGACCATCACCATGCTGCTGACGAACACCCTGGAAGCGGCTGAGCGCTCTATCCAGCCCGCCGCGGCGCAATAATTCATCAGCAACTTGTTCAATTCGATAAAGTAAAAAAACATGACCACTCCCCTTCCCCTCGTTGGCATACTCATGGGCTCGGATTCCGACTGGCCCGTCATGCAAGCGGCTGCAAAAATGCTCAAAGAGTTTGGCGTGCCTTATGAAGCGCGCGTGATTTCAGCGCACCGCGCACCAGACGTGTTGTTTGATTATGTGACAGGCGCCAGCGACCGGGGCATACGGATTCTCATCGGCGGCGCAGGGGGCGCAGCACATCTGCCTGGCGTGATGGCCGCTAAAACAACCTTGCCTGTCCTGGGCGTGCCTATGCCATCCAAACATTTAATGGGCATGGATTCGCTGCTTGCCATCGTGCAAATGCCCAAAGGCATACCCGTGGCGACCTTTGCCATTGGCGAAGCTGGCGCAGCCAATGCCGCCTTGATGGCCATTGCCATTTTGGCTGGCACAGATGCGGAACTGAACAAAAAACTGGCGGCTTTCCGCACCACGCAAACAGAACGCATGCTGAACGTCACGCTGCCCGAACTGTGAGACTGCCATGAATATCCCTGCCGTTCGCAGTTATCTGCTGAACCTGCAAGCACAGATCGTCAGCTCGCTCGAAACCTTCGACGGAGAGTCGTTTCGTCGCGATGCGTGGCAACGCCCGGAAGGCGGCGGCGGCATTTCGCGCTTGATAGAAAACGGCCTGTTTTTCGAGCGCGGCGGGGTGAACTTTTCTCACGTCAAGGGCACAACGCTCCCCGCCTCAGCGACCGCGCACCGACCGGAACTCGCCGGCCGCAACTGGGAGGCCATGGGCGTATCGCTGGTGCTGCATCCGCATAACCCCTACTGCCCCACCGTGCACATGAACGTGCGCTTTTTTGTGGCTGAAAAAGAGGGCGGTGCGCCGGTATGGTGGTTTGGCGGCGGTATGGATTTAACGCCTTATTACGGGTTTGCCGATGATGCGACCTCTTTTCACCAAACTTGCCGTGAGGCCTTGGCCCCGTTTGGAGAACAACTGTATCCGGAATACAAAGCCTGGTGCGATCGCTACTTTTTCCTCAAGCACCGCAATGAAGCCCGCGGTGTCGGCGGCATCTTTTTTGACGATGTGAACGAAGGCGGCTTTGAGCGCTGCTTTGCCCTCATGCAAAGCGTGGGCAATCATTTCATTCCAGCGTATTTGCCTGTCATCGAGCGGCGCAGGAAACTCGCTTATGGTGACCGCGAGCGTGATTTTCAGGCTTATCGCCGTGGCCGCTATGTCGAGTTCAATCTGGTCTGGGATCGCGGCACGCTGTTTGGCCTGCAATCCGGCGGACGCACGGAATCCATCTTGATGTCCCTGCCACCCAATGCCATCTGGCGCTATGACTGGCATCCCGCCCCGGGCAGCGCAGAAGAAAAACTCTATACGGACTTTTTGCCGGCACGTGAATGGGTTTAAATAGGCTTAGGGATTTAACCAGGCAGCCTGGCGGTGACTGCCCGGCCTGCTGCGCGATCGGCGTAGTCTCACATCAAATGGCGTTATTTCACGCCAAGCCGCGAATTCACCCCATTCACCCATTCACCCCCACCCATTAAGGCCTTTTTGCCACAGGCTTATTGCAAAAAATATGATCGGCCAGAGGGATTATTCACACCACGGTCAAATCATCGCCACTGCGGCACGATAGTGCCGTAGCGCCAGCGCCGAGTTTTCCAGCTGATCGAACAATTGCGCAAGTTCAATATGCGTGGCACGTTGCGGCACAATGGCCAGCGACGACTCAAGATAGCTTTGTGCCTTGCCCCACAACTGCTGCTGGCGGCACAAGCGCCCCAGGGTCAGCAGCAATGCGCTATCGCGCGGATGTTGCGCCAGCCATTTTTCAGCCTGGGCAATGCGCCCGACCACATCACCGCCAACGCATTGGCTATACGCCAGCACCAAGCCTTCATCCCATTCGGGGCTGATCGTCTGGATGGCTTCTTCAATCACCTGTTGCGCTTCATCACTGGCATTGGCCGCGATCAAAGCCCGCGCAGTATCCCGCGCCAACAAAGGCTCGGCGCGTTCAACCGCATCCAGGCTTTGCCAGTACGCCAACAAGCCCGCCTTATTGCCGCGCAGCGCACGCAAGGCTTCGCGCAAAGCGCTACTGCGCAAAGGCAAGGCCTGATCGGGCGTGAGCGCTTTGTATTTTTCCAGCTGCCGCACCAGGCGCGCAACTTCTGTCCAGTTGCCCAGGCCGCGCTCGGCACGCAGCCCCAAGCGCAAGGCGGCAATGTGGCGGCCACCGCTCATCGCCAGAATTTGCAAGGTATTGTGCGCATCATCAAAGCGCCGCTCATCCAGCGCAAACTCGGCTTCCATCATCAGCCGTGCGGTTTTAAATCCTTTTGCATCCAGCGCTTCTACACGCCCGGCCCATAAGGCTTCACGTTCTGTATCACGCAAGTTATGCGCCGCACGCCAAGCTAAAAGGGCTGCTGCACCCGGTGCGGGATGATCTGCCCAGGATTTTTCGATACTGCGCAACGCATGCCCGTAACGCCCCTCTTGCAACAGGCGCGCCGCTTCAAAATGCGCGCTAATGGCTTTGTTAAAATGCTGCCGCTGACGGAACTCGGCAACCGCGCCTGGCAAAGACAGGGTGTGGCGTGTAAGACGCACCAGAAAATATAGGGCGAAAAAAAACGCGGCCAGGCCCACAACAAAAAAGTTAAGCGAAACTTCCGCACGCCAGGGCGGCGTGACCAGCAACACATAACCTTCGTTATAACGGCCAACGACAGCCAGACCCACCGCCAGGGCAGCCAGAATCAGTAACCAGAAAAGTGAACGCATAGTGACAACTTACCGACGGGGCACGCGCTCGCGTGCGGGTTTGAGTTGGCGCACGGCCGATAGTGTTTCATCCAGTGACGGCAAGGCAGCGCCAACCTCGGTGGCAGACAGGCTTGCCAGGGATTTCCTGGCCGCAACGACAGACGTTGCCCGCGCATCAAAATAACGGTCCAGCAGCACAACGGCCTGGGCGATATTTTCATGGAAGGCCTTGCCATCGCGCTGCAAAAGTGCCACGCGGGCATTGAGCAAACGCAACTTGAGATTTTCCCGCAAGAAGAAACTTTGGCTGGGCGCTAGCAAAGCGGTATCCTGGGACTCAATGCGCTCAATACGCACAAGCTGACCCACCGATTGCCCCACATCGTGCCAGATATCCGCAACCAAGGCCTGCCAGTAAGCCAGATGCAGCATGGAAGAGGCTGATTTTGATGTCTCGGCAGCCGCTGGCTTGGCGGTTGATAAGCCAACAGGCGCTGCCACTGACTGGCCTTTATTTGGCCGTTGATCAAAAGCCAGCGGTAAACTGTCAACGGCCGTCACCACGCTTTCAAGCTTCAGCAACAAGCCCGCTACATCGCCGCCTGGCATGGCTTTCAAGCGCCCAATGTCGCGCGCCAACAGACGGCGCAAAGGCATGAATTGCGGTTGCGGTTCCTGTGCCAGGCGCGCATCCGCATTTTCCAGGGCAATCAACGCCGCGCTGACATTGCCGACAAATTGCAATTGCTGCATGGCCAGCGTGACCATTTGCTCCAATTCAGCCAGCAGACGCAGATCGCGGCTGCTGGACATCTCTTGATACATGGCCTGCAAAGCGGCTGACTGCCCCTGCATCGCCAACAGGCGTTCATCCAGCAACGCCACTTTGGCTGCCAGCGCCTGATGGGCTTGTTGCGATTCATGCACTGCCTCCGTGGCCGCCTTAGCCATTTGGTCGGTGCTGGCAAGACGACGGTCCAGCGCTTGCTGCAGGTGTGACATATGCCGGCGGCTATCCACCCATTGCAGGATGATGACAAGCACCAGTGCGGCAAGAATCAAAACCCTGACTCGCCACCGTGGTAGTTTGTCCGTTGCGGTTTTATTCGCTGCAGGCGCTGTTGCAGATCCGGTGGCAGATGCGGGCGGCGTGTGCGTTAATTGTGCGTTATTGTCTTGTTCCATGATGTACGTAGTATTGCATGAGTTCCTTGATCAAACCATCATCCCCGGGCGCTGTGGGAATCACGTGTTTCAAGCCCAGCGCCAGGGCTTGTGCGGCAATGCGTTGATGGGTGACAAACGTCGGCGTTTTTTTAAGCCAGGCCTGCCCTAAATGCCCTACGCGGGCAAAAAAATAGCGCAAACCTTCACTGCTGGTCAGTGTTACCGCATCCAGCGTACCCGCTTCCCAGCGTTTGAGCAAAACCGAGGCATCCGCATTGGTCGGCAAACGGCGATAACACGCGACCCGCTGCACCACGGCACCGCGCTGCGTCAAGGTGTCGCCCAGCAGCTCGCGCCCCGTATCGCCACGAAAAATAATAATCCGCTTACCCGCGACCGCCATGAGTTCCGGCAAGGCCAAGAGGGCTTCCGAGTCAAACTGCAAGGCGGGCGAAATCACGCGATTCACGCCCCGCTGGCGCAAGGCTTGCTCGCTCATTTTGCCCAGTACAATGCAAGGCAAATGTGCGGGCCAGGCACGCCGCGGCAAAATAATATCCAGCGCCTTTTCAATCGCGTTAGGGCTGACAAACACGGCCAGATCAAAACTATCCAGCGCAATGGCGGCCTCCATCACCGGCGTGATATCCGCACACGGCTGAATGGAAAAAACCGGAAAGAAAACCGGCTCAGCCCCTTGCGCAACCAAAAGCGTCGCCAGATGTCCTGCCTGTCCGCTCGGCCGCGTAACCACAATCTGCCGCCCGGCCAGCGGCTGGATAAATCTCATAGGCTCAAAATCGCTCGTCACGCCAGGCTACCTGCGCAGCGCACTTGCCGCGCAGCATTCACAGGCCATCATGCAAAGGCGAGGACAGAGGGGAAACACGGCCGCTCAAGTCCTGCCAATGCTGGCAAGAATCTCTCCAGCACCTTCCGCCAAAAGCGCATTGGCCACTTGCTGCCCCAGCGCCTCGGGCTGATCAGCACTCCCCAGAGACTCCGCCTGCACGATGCGCGCGCCGTCAGCTGTGGCAACAAAACCGCGCAGCCAAATGGCCTTATCCCGTTCAATGGCAAAAGCGCCTAAAGGAACCTCACAACTGGGCACTTCACACCTGCCCCCCAGCGCGCGCGCCAGGGCGCGTTCGGCCAGGACGCAAGCGGCGGTGGCGGCATCATGCAAAGGCGCCATCCAGACGGCCATATCCGCGCGGGAAGACAAGGCCTCGATACCCAGCGCCCCTTGCCCCGGTGCCGGCAAGGAGTCTTCCGCACTCAACGTCGTGCGAATCCGCCCACCCAAACCCAGCCTTTTAAGACCGGCCGCAGCCAGAATAATGGCATCGAACTGCCCTTCGTCGAGTTTGCGCAAACGCGTGTCCAGATTGCCACGCAAGGGCGAAACAGCCAAATAAGGGTAACGCGCATGCAACTGCGATTCGCGCCGCAAGCTGGAGGTACCCACCACTGCGCCGGGTGGCATGTCGTTGAGGCGCTCGTATCTATTCGAGATAAACGCGTCCTCAGGCACTTCGCGCGGACCAATGGCCACCAGGGAAAAGGCCGCATCCAGCAGCATCGGCACATCTTTCATGGAATGCACGGCAAGGTCAGCGCGCCCCTCCAGCAAAGCTGTTTCCAGCTCTTTTACAAACAAGCCCTTGCCGCCCACTTTAGCCAACGGCCGGTCAAGAATCTGATCGCCCCGCGTGGTCATGCCCAGCAAGTCCACCTGACACGCGGGATAGGCCTGTTGCAACAAGGCGCGTACATGCCCGGCTTGCCACAGCGCCAGGCGCGATTCACGCGTCGCGATGACCAAACGCCGGGGTGGCTGCTGCGTGGGTGTAGGGGATGTTGCTGGCGCGGAAATCATGGCAGTCATTTATCGTACCCAGAAAAAAAAGAAACCATGAGCAAAAATCCATCAATTTGCGCGCGGTTTGCAAGATGCTTAAGTTTATCATTGCGCCGTACGCACCATGCCTGCAGCATGGCCAGCGCCTGTTGATGCCAGCTGGCGCCGGCAGCGCCGGTTTTGGGTTGACCGCCGTCCCACCAGCGCCGACTTTTACCTTCTTGCCACCGACCACTTGCCACTTGCCATTTGCCACTTGCCACTTGCCCCCATGAAAAAAACATCCCCTTCCGCCGAAGACAAAGACGCTCCCTTGCGCGACGATATTCGTTTTTTAGGCCGCCTGCTGGGCGACACCTTGCGGCAACAGGAAGGGGATGAAGCCTTCGATACGGTCGAGCATATCCGTCAGTTGGCCACCCGGTTCCATCGCCATCACGATCTGGCCGCAAGAGACCAGCTCGAAGCCGTTTTAGCCGCCCTGCCCAATGAGCAAACCACGCAGGTAGCGCGCGCCTTTAGCTACTTTTCGCATCTCGCCAACATTGCCGAAGACCAACACCATCTGCGCCGTGGCCGCGCCCACGCCATAGCGGGCGCGGCCCCGCGCGAGGGCAGCCTGATCCATGCCATTTCACTGGCAAGGCAAGCGGGCATCAAAGCCGCCGACTTGGCCGAGTTTTTCGCCCAGGCCAAAGTCTCGCCGGTATTGACCGCACACCCAACCGAAGTCCAGCGTAAAAGCATCCTCGACTGCCAATGGGAAATCGCGCGCTTATTGAACGACAGGGACCGCAGCGCACTCACGCCGGATGAAATTAAAAATGCCGAAGAAGCCCTGCGCCGCGCCGTCTTAACCCTCTGGCAGACGCGCATGCTGCGTCGCGCCAAGCTCTCTGTTGCTGATGAAATCGCCAATGCACTGACGTTTTACGACACCACGTTTTTGCACGGGCTGCCCACGCTTTATCACGCGCTGGAAGATTATCTTGCCACTCATGCCGATAATGGGTCTCCGCCCTGCAGAACGACCTGGCCTGGGCATGGCATCAGTCAAAAATGCAGCAAAGACAGCGGGGGCGACAGCCCTGAACTGCCCTCGTTTTTACATCTGGGCTCATGGATCGGCGGAGATCGCGATGGCAACCCCTTTGTGACAGCAGAGATCGTGCTTGCCGCCGTGCGCGCGCAAAGCCGCAAGGCGCTCACGCACCAGCTGGAACAATTGCATCGCCTGGGCGCAGAATTGTCGCCCACCCTGGCTTTGGTCAACATCTCCGTTGAGCTAAAAAACCTCGCGGCACTATCCCCGGACCAAAGCCCGCACCGCGCTGACGAACCCTATCGGCGCGCCATTTCCGGCATGTACGCGCGTCTTGCCGCCACCGCCCGGCAGCTCGACCAGTTTGACGCCCCGCGTCATCCGGTGGGAGCGGCTAAACCGTATGCGGATGCGGCCGAATTCAGTGCCGACTTGAACATTTTGCACGAATCCCTGGTGAGCCATAAAGCCGAATTGCTGGCCCGCGGCCGCTTGCGCGACCTGCGCCGCAACGTGGCGATTTTTGGCTTCCATCTCGCCCCGCTTGACTTGCGGCAAAATTCTGACGTGCACGCCCGCACCGTCGCTGAATTGCTTGCTGTGGCTTACCCGGAGATTGACTATCTCGCCTTTGATGAGGCCACTCGCACGCAAAAACTGCTCACGGAACTCGCAACACCGCGCCCGCTGAACGCCCCTGCGGTGACATATTCAGCAGAGACAGAAGGCGAGTTGGCAATCTTTCAGGCGGCACGCCAAATTCACCAGCGCTACGGCTGCGCGGCTATCGAGAACGTCATCATCTCCAAAGCCAGCGCTGTTTCCGACTTGCTGGAAGTTGCCATCTTGCTCAAGGAAGTGGGTTTGTTACGGCCGCATAAAGCTGCGCTTGACGTGAATATCGTACCGCTCTTTGAGACCATTGGCGACCTGGAAAATGCAGCCAGGATCATGGACGAATTATTCTCCATCCCGCTGTATAAAACCCTGCTGCAAAGCCGCGGCAATTTGCAGGAAATCATGCTGGGTTATTCAGACAGCAACAAGGATGGCGGCTTTTTAACCTCAGGCTGGGCTTTGTATCGGTGCGAGATAGCGCTGACCGAAGTGTTTGCCCGCCATGGCATTCGCCTGCGTTTATTCCATGGCCGCGGGGGTTCCGTGGGTCGTGGTGGCGGCCCCAGCTACCAGGCCATTTTGGCGCAACCGCACGGGGCAGTGCAAGGGCAGATCCGCATCACCGAACAAGGCGAAGTCATTGCCTCCAAATACGCCAACCCTGAGCTTGGTTGCCGCAACCTGGAAGTGCTCGCCGCAGCCACGCTGGAAGCAACGCTCTTGCCGCGCAGGTTTGACGACCCACCGCCAGAGTTTCTGGCCGCCATGGAGGCCTTGTCCGCCAGCGCGTTCAAAGCCTACCGCGCCCTGGTATATGAAACCCCGGGTTTTGAGCAGTATTTCTGGGAATCCACGGTGATTGCCGAAATTTTCTCGCTCAACATTGGTAGCCGCCCGGCGTCGCGCAAGCAAAGCACGTCGATCGAGGATTTACGGGCGATTCCGTGGGTGTTTTCATGGGCGCAATGCCGTTTGATGCTACCCGGCTGGTTTGGTTTTGGCGCCGCAGTCAGCGCCTGGAAAGCGCAGCAGGGCGAAACCGGCATGCAACTACTTCGCCGCATGCATCGGGAATGGGGATTTTTCCGCACCCTGCTATCCAATATGGATATGGTGTTAGCCAAAAGCGACATCGCCATCGCGGAGCGTTATGCCGAACTGGTAAGTGACGAAAATTTACGCCAGGCAATTTTCCCGCGCGTCAAAGCCGAATGGCAGAACGCGATAGAGGCGCTATTGGCAATCACCCAGGAAGCGGCACTGCTGGACAGCAACCCACTGTTAAAGCGCTCCATCCAGAATCGTTTCCCTTACATCGACCCGTTAAACCATCTGCAGATTGAATTATTGCGGCGTTTTCGCGCCGGCACGCAAGAAGAAAAAGTCCAGCACGGGATACACCTGAGCATCAACGGCATCGCGGCGGGCTTGCGCAATAGCGGATAAGCCGTTCTTCATCCGGAGAGGACGCGCAACCCTGCATCGAGCCTCACTGCCAAACCTTCGTTCGCAGCGGACGGTTTCCATCTGCCGAAAATCTGCACGAGCTGCCCGGGGTATGCGGTATGAATACGCGGGGCGCTAACGCCCATGGCAAGCCCATGGCAAGCAAATGCCGCCCGCTGACGATGAAACCCGCGAAAGGCCGCATCAAGACCCGCTCCCGCCCGGCCGCGGGGTGAGACACGGCCGACTTTGCACAAGCCAGTCGGCGGCGGCGCGGCGCAGGCGGCACGAATTCCCGCCCCTAGCCTTCCCCGCACAAGGAAGGAGTCTGCCTGGCCCGCTGCGCGAGCGGTGTGGGTCGGCAGCAAATGGCGTGTTTCACCTTAAAAAAAGTCGGCGCTGGCGGGACGGCAATGAGGCGAAGGCCCAGGCGCCATGCTGAAGTAACAGCGTAAGGTACTGAGTTGGCCGCAAAGCCAGGATTCACAAAGCCGAAACCAATTCGGCACGATCGTGCATGGCAAGGGAATTAAAGGGGAGTTAAAGCCCCATCGTGCTGAATTTTGCATCCTCAACCCATGGTCAAACTTCGTCAGCTCGTCGGCAGGCGTTGAAAATTGTCGGCCTCAACCCAGCGCTTGATGCGGTTAGCATCCCCTACACGCGTCATTTTGCCCACTGAGTCCAACAGCACAATGATGGTAGGTTTGCTGTTGATCCAGGCTTGCATGACGAGGCAACGGCCGGCCTCGCTGATGTATCCAGTTTTGGATAAGCCAATTTGCCAGGCCGAGCTTTTAACCAGCGCATTGGTGTTATGAAATTGCTGCGTGCGGCCGGCTACAGTCACTTGATCCTCAACTGTCGTTGTAAATTCGCGAATCAACGGATAGTGATGCGCGGCATCAACCATTTTGGCCAAATCGCGAGGACTGGAAACATTCGCAGGGGTAAGACCCGTCGGATCAAAGAACCTGGTATCCGTCAAGCCCAGCGCACGGGCTTTTGCGTTCATCGCCGCCACAAATGCAGGCTGGCCACCCGTATAGTGCCGGGATAAAGCCGAAGCCGCCCGATTCTCGGAAGACATCAACGCCAGACGCAGCATTTCTTCACGCGACAAGGCCGTCCCTACCGTCAAGCGCGAATGCGTGCCTTTGAGCGTATCAATATCCTCAGTGCCTATGGATAACATCTCATGCAAATCTGGCCGGGCATCCAGCGCAACCATCGCCGTCATGAGCTTGGTGATCGAAGCAATGGGCAAAACCGCCTGGGCATTTTTTTCGTACAGCACCTCGCCGGTTTGCTGATCCTGCACCAGCACAGCGGAGGATTGCAGCGCCAGGCCGCGGGCATGCGTTGTAGCGCGGAACTCAGGTGGCGTGGCAGTCACATCAGCTTGCGCACTGCTCACGTGTGCTTGACGGCTAACGCGCCTTACTGTGGCTGACTGCTTGTGTTTGGCCAGCGGTTTTCTGGTTTGCCGCGCAAGCTTTTTTTGCGCAGGCTGTTTACTCGCTGAAACATGCCGCTTTTTTTTTGCCGACGTTTTCACCGCGCTTTTCGCCACCGAAGTATCGCCCTGCGTCGCTTGCGCAGCCACGAAGGCAGGTGCACCAAGACCCATCACACCGGCAGCAACAAGCATCAGAATTAATTTTTTCATGGCTACCTTCCCACATAACGTCCATATTTTAATGTTATCACCAACAAGCCATCACAAGGCTTTTTTAATTAGCTGGTTAGATATGGAATCTCAAGCGAAATCTTGAATTTGGTCGTGATCGTCGCAGGTTCTTGGGGAAGTTTCAATGCCCAGAAATTTTATCAACTGCTCGCGCTGAGCCATCGCATCCCGATACCCCAAATCAACCAGTTGCTTAGTATACGCTCGCTCGAACAAGAGATAACTGGCCAACGCACCTTCCCGGCGGCTCATCGCACCGATGCTACGCAACAGTATTCTGATCACCCAGGGCAAGGCTTTGGTGTTAAGCGCGGCCAGGGCATCGAGCCGCTCGGATGGCGAAACCACCAATACTTCTATGGGGCGCAATGTGGTGCCCTGTCCTTCGCGAACACGCTCGGGGATGAGCGAAATGGTGTGATTGATGCGGATCAGCCGTTCAATATCCACAGACAGGCTATCGAGAAAAATACTGGCCAAGACGTGGCCACCGATTTGCGCGAGTGAAGGATATGTCACCCACTTCGGGCGCGCATTCTCTTCATGTGTCCGCCCGTTGCCAACCACCAGCACCTTATCCGCCCCCAAATGAATCGCTGGTGAAATCGGCGCATTTTGCCGCATGGATCCATCGCCAAACCATTCTCGATTCACCCTGACTGCCGGAAAAATAAACGGAATGGCACTGGATGCCAATAAATGGTCCACCGTAAGCTTGACATGCGCACTTACGCGCTGGCTGCGTTGCCAGGCTTGCGAATCTGCAGGGCCCTGGAAAAAAGTCACGCTCTGCCCGCTCGAATAACCTGAGCAAGTGATGCTCACTGAATGCAGCGCCTGACGCTCAATTGCCTGGTCAATGCGGGAAAAATTCAAACTATCCGTTAATAATTGACGCAACGGCGCATTGTCCAGCAATGACTTGGGCGCGCGGTGGGTGAGCCAGCTAAACATCAACGCCGTGAACCAACTGGCGCCCGACGAGAGGACGCCTAAAAAATCGGTGCGATACACCTGATGGGCTGAAAAGTTTTCCCACACATAGCTAAGATGATCCACCCCTGCGCCAAAATTCTCCGCCCAGGAGGCCATGGTGGCAGCGTTGATGGCGCCAGCGGAGGTACCGCAATAAATATGAAAAGGATTTTTGCGCGGCTCAGGCAATAACTCACGCACGGCTTTGAGCACCCCGACCTGATAAGCGGCGCGCGCGCCACCACCGGTCAAAATCAATGCAATTCGCGGTTTTTTGTTCATGAGTATCCCATTCAACGCGCTGGACGCCCTGGCGGACGCATTTTGCTTGATCCATCTGATCCGCTCGATCCATTAGCGGCGAGCAGTGCGCCATTCTAATGAACGCCGTCCCGCCAACGCCGATTTTTTTGCAAAGCCTGGGAAAACAAGCGCTACACAAACAAAAAATACTGCCCGGCCTGGACTTAACCTCAGTCAACGCTCACAAAACAGCTTAAAACCCTCACAACTCCACCCTGTCGGCCACGATAGCCAATGAAAACCCTCCCTATTTTCCCATGGTATATTGAGCGCTGATGAAAATCCTATGTCATACCCAAGATGGCTGCCCAACACCTACCCCGAGTTATGGCAGCGTCCGCCATGTTCTGAACATGCGGTTTTTGGCAGTCCCTGATTACCACCCTGATCACTGACTGGCCAATCAATGCATAGCGGTATAGCAGCAGGTTAATGGCTGAAAGTAATCGCTACAAAGGATCACATTTAAAAAAACAATCTGACGGCCATGACCGTCAAAGCTTATTTATAAAAATCAGCGCACGATAAGCAACGAAAAAATCGTGCCCCTTTTGGAGAACTTTTGAAACATGAACAGCGAAGCACCCAACAACATTCCTGACCATATCAAGCACGGCAAACTCATCCAATGGGTGAATGAAGTAGCCTCGCTGACTGAGCCTGACCGGATTCACTGGTGCGATGGATCAAAAGAAGAAGCTGATGCGATCTTCGCACAAATGGTCGCAACTGGCAGCATAAAAAAGCTCAACCCCGCCAAGCGGCCGAATTCCTACCTTGCATTGTCTGATCCATCGGATGTCGCCCGCGTGGAAGACCGCACCTACGTTTGCACCACAGACCCGGAAGATGCTGGCCCCAATAACAACTGGGAAAGCCCCGCCAGGATGAAGGACACGCTGTGCGGCCTGTTCAAAGGCTGCATGCGCGGCCGCACCTTGTATGTCATTCCCTTCTCGATGGGCCCGATAGGCTCGCCCATTGCCCACATCGGTATTGAACTCTCGGACAGCCCCTATGTTGTCGTCAATATGCGCATCATGACGCGCATGGGGCGCGCGGTGTTTGATCAACTCGGCGCCGATGGCGAGTTTGTGCCCTGCCTGCACAGCGTAGGCCACCCCTTGCAACCCGGCCAGGCCGATGTGAGATGGCCATGCAACCCGACCAAATACATCTGTCATTTCCCGGAAACCCGCGAAATCTGGTCATTTGGCTCAGGTTACGGTGGTAACGCCCTGCTCGGCAAAAAATGCTTTGCCTTGCGCATCGCCTCCACCATGGCGCGGGACGAAGGCTGGCTGGCCGAACACATGCTCATCCTCGGTGTGGAATCGCCTGAAGGCGAAAAGTCCTATGTCGCCGCGGCCTTTCCTTCGGCCTGCGGCAAAACCAACTTTGCCATGCTGATCCCCCCGCAAAGCCTGGGCGGCTGGAAAGTGACCACCGTCGGCGACGATATTGCCTGGATCAAACCCGGCAAAGACGGGCGGCTGTATGCCATCAATCCAGAAGCCGGTTTTTTTGGTGTGGCGCCAGGCACATCGGAAAAAACCAATTTCAATGCCATGGCCACCCTGCAGGAAAATATCATTTTCACCAACGTTGCCTTAACGGACGATGGCGATGTCTGGTGGGAAGGCATGAGCAAAGAGCCGCCCGCGCATTTGACCGACTGGCAGGGCAAGGACTGGACGCCGGAAGATGGCAAGTCTGGCCGCAAAGCCGCCCACCCCAATTCACGCTTTACCGCGCCCGCCGCGCAGTGCCCGTCCATTGATCCAGACTGGGAAAGCCCGGTTGGCGTGCCCATTTCTGCCTTTGTCTTTGGTGGCCGCCGCGCCACCACCGTGCCGCTCGTCTTTGAAGCCTTCAACTGGAACTACGGCGTCTATATGGCCGCCACGCTAGGCTCGGAAACCACCGCTGCTGCGACCGGCGCGCAAGGCATTGTGCGCCGCGACCCGTTTGCCATGCTGCCGTTCTGCGGCTATCACATGGGCGACTATTTCAACCACTGGCTGAAAATTGGCCACCAGATCCAAAATTCACCCAAAATTTTCACGGTTAACTGGTTCCGCCAGGATAATGATGGCAACTTCATGTGGCCAGGCTTTGGTGAAAACATGCGTGTTTTAAAATGGATCGTCGAGCGCTGCCGTGGCCGCGTAGACGCCAGGCAAACGCCCTTGGGTTGGGTTCCCGCGTATGAAAACATTGACTGGAGCGGCAATGAAGGCATATCCAAGGAAGCCTTCGAGGCTTTGGCTGCCATTGATATTGACGCCTGGCGCGAGGAATTAAAGCAGCATGGCGACTGGTTCGAGAAACTAAAAAGCCGCATGCCAGAAGACCTCATGAAGAAACGCGATCAATTTGAACTGGCGCTGGACGACTGACAATCTCAGCCGCAGGGGAAAAACCGGCTAATCGCATTCACGATCAGCCGGTTTTTTTAGCCATTATTTAGCCTGGAAACCGCCGCTGGACGCATCCGCTGGCGAGTGAAGCAAAAGAGGAAAAATTCAGTCCCCATCAGCGGTTCAACGGCATGGGAAACGAAAACTGAGATTTACAGGTTGAATGGCCAAACCACTTTGGCAGGCAAGGCGCCACGCAATGCGTTGCACACCACAACAGCTTCTGCCATGCGCAAGTCATCCATTGTCAGCAATTTTTCACGCGCCGACCAAGTGGCATCATTCAACATTACCTGACGCATCACGCCTGGCAAAAGACCACAGGCGAGCGGCGGCGTATACCACCGCCCGGCTTGCTTGATGAACACATTGCTGCGCGCCCCTTCGGTGAGCTCGCCACGCGGGTTAAAAAACAGCATATCAAACGCGCCCGCCGCTTCTGCCGCGCGCCAGGCCGCATCGTAAGCTGCGCGGTACGTGGTTTTATGCCGTAAAAAAAACGCCTCGATTTTCACGGGGGCTTTGGCAACGAGCACCCTCACCTGCCCTTGCTGCACTGCGAGCGGCCGCAAAGGAACTAATTGAGTGGCAATCTGCCCGCCCTGGCTTAATGCCAAACGCAAACGATGCGGCTTGCCAGGCGTCTGGCCTATAGAGGCACAAGCGGCATGAATCGCTTTGCGTATTTTTTCTGCGTCAAAAATAAAACCAAAATACGCCGCAGAAGCGGCCAGGCGCTGCATATGCAATTCAAGATAGGGACAGCCCGCATCGCTTGCCAGCAGCGTCTCGAATAATTCAAACTCATGCGACAAGCCGGTTAAAAACTGTGCTTTGATTCCGCATTCCAGAAACTCTGCTTTGGCCGTGCTGTCCTGCACTATCCCTGCCCCCACACCCATGATGCCGCTGCGTTGTCCATCGGGTTGAGGTTTGTCCAGCACCAAGGTACGAATGGGCACAGACAAACAAAAATCGCCCATGGCCGGCCCAGCGCGCTGCCCGCCGGTTTTCGGCAGCGCATCAAACCACCCCAAAGCACCGGTGTAATAACCGCGTGGCGATGGTTCCAAGGACCGAATAATCTCCAATGTGCGCCGCTTGGGTGCGCCGGTGACCGAGCCGGAAGGCAAGAGCGCAGTGAGCACATCAAGCAAAGGACATGTGGGCGCAACCCGCGCTTCAACAGTCGACGTCATCTGCAACACATTGCCATACCGCGCGACTTGAAACAACTCGGGCACGCGCACTGTCCCGGATAATGCAACGCGCCCCAAGTCATTGCGCAGCAAATCGACAATCATCACATTTTCCGCGCGGTTTTTGGGGTCACGAGCCAGCTGCCGTGCATTAGCGGCATTCGCCGCAAGATCGTCAGACGCCGCCGCCGTGCCTTTCATCGGGAGGGTGAGCAACTGCCCGGCTTGGTGCTTGACCGCCAGTTCGGGCGAAAAAGACAACACGGTGCGGCCATCGGGCAAGTTGATCAAGGCGCCAAAGGGTACAGGCTGGCGTTTTTTCAAGCGCTGATACAAACGCAACACACCGCCATAGGTCGACAATTGCAGCCGATAGGTGTAATTCACCTGATAAGTATCCCCAGCCGCAATCGCCCGATGGATCTCCGCAATGGCTGCGGCGAAAGCAGCTTCATCCACACTGGGCGAAACCTGCGTGATGCCGGCAAGAGGCATTTCATTGGCAGCGTGCCGCGCCAGCCACGCATCCACCGCTACGGCCGATAAACGCTCAACATGCCCAAAGAGCAAAACCTGGGCTAGCTCTTTTTCTGCGCGCCGCCCCATGTCCACGCCTTGCAAGGCGGCGCCCAACTCAAACGAGAACAAAGCCACCGCATGCAAGCCTTCTCGCTGGCCTTGCTGCATTAACGCCAACAACTGAGGAAAATCATCCGCCATCATGCAGCAAAAGGATCGAACTAACCGGGTATACAGCCGCGAAGTCGGCGTAGCGGCGCTCGCCTCGCTATCGTCGAGCAGCGCAAAGCATTGACCACCAAAAGATTGGGCCTGCAAGACGACCACCTCAATACACAAACCGGGGCAAAAGCTCTGGCAGATTCAATTCCTGCAAAATCTGCTCCGCCCGTTGCCGCGCATTGCCTCGTGGCGACTGGCCACGACGGGCGATGATCAATTCATTTTTCATCGAATGCTCCCAACCGACAAGCTCAGTGACTGTCAGCGTATAACCATGCGATTCCAGCAACAGGCAACGCAACACATTGGTGAGCTGGCTGCCAAATTCCCGCGTGTGAATCGGATGCCGCCAAATTTCCGCCAAGGGCGTTTTGGCTAATGACGCGCCTTTATTCTGCCGCAGGACCGAGGCCACCTCTGCCTGGCAGCAAGGCACCAGCACAATGAACTGCGCCTCTTTGCGCAAGGCGAAACGAATGGCATCGTCCGTCGCGGTATCGCACGCATGCAATGCCGTGACCATTTGCACCTTGGCGGGCAGCTCGGGAGATGTCATCGAGTCTTCTACCGACAAATTCAAAAATGCCATGCGCGAAAACGCCAGCTGACTAGCCAAGGCTTGTGATTGCGCCACCAGTTCAGCACGCCGCTCAATGCCGTACATCAGGCTTTGCGTGCCGCTAAGTTTGTTCCCATGGGGTTTTCCCTCATGAGGGTCCCCACTGATGCGTGGCTTGAAAAACAGGTCATACAAAATAAAGCCAAGGTAAGACTTGCCGGCGCCGTGATCGGCCACGCAGAACTCGCCACCGGCATCAACGAGTTCCAGCAACAGTGGCTCAATGAAGTGATAAAGGTGGTAAATCTGCTTCAACTTGCGGCGGCTATCCTGATTGAGCTTGCCATCGCGCGTCAAGATATGCAGCGCTTTTAACAAGTCCGCCGATTGTCCGGGTTTGATTTCAGCATTCATATTGCACACACCGTCCGCTCGCGGTCCGCCGCAATTCATTCATCCAGCGGCAATCGAATGGCATATTGCCCCGACTTCTCATCACGCTCAACGATGAGCAATTTGCGCTTTTTGGCGTCCTCCAACAAATCGCGGAATGATCGGTAACCATAGTAAGACTCAGTAAATCCGGGCTTCCTCCGTTGCAAGGTCGGTTTGACCATCGAGCCCCACAAGGTGGCCTCGCCACCCCGCTCCGACATCAGGGCTTCGACGGTTTCCACCAGCAAGTCCAGCGCCTCTTCGCGTTTTGCTTCTTCGCGGTTGGCCTCCTCGTGCCTTGGTTCTTCCGGCTTTTCTCCGGCCTTGCCTGCAGCCGTTTTGGCTGTCGCCGTTTTAGCCGTTGCCGCCTTTACCGGAATTTTCTTCGCGCTACGCGTCTTTTTTGCCTCTTGTTCACGCACCAGATCGTCATAAAAAATGAACTCATCGCAATTGGCCGACAACAAGTCGGACGTTGCCGCCTTCACCCCCACGCCGATCACATGCTTGTTGTTTTCGCGCAGTTTGGAAACCAGGGGCGAGAAATCCGAGTCGCCACTGATGATGACAAAGGTATCGACATGCGCCTTGGTATAGCAAAGATCGAGCGCATCGACCACCATGCGGATGTCAGCCGAGTTCTTGCCTGACTGGCGCACATGCGGAATCTCGATCAGTTCAAACGAGGCCTCATGCATCGGCGCTTTAAATTCCTTGTAGCGCGCCCAGTCGCAGTAGGCCTTCTTGACCACAATGCTGCCCTTGAGCAGCAGCCGCTCCAGCACTTTCTTGATGTCGAACTGCGCGTATTTGGCATCGCGCACACCCAGCGCAATGTTCTCAAAATCACAAAACAGCGCCATGTTGGTGATTTCAGGCAAACCGGCCATGAGCAGCTCCATTCAGCTAATTAGCAAGGTGCGAAGTTTCGCATGGAACGGCTAAAGCGGCACTGGCGATATGCATGGCACAAATCGCCGATAAACTAGCCTGCCACCTCCTGATCCGTTTTGCCTGCGCCGTCCTGCCAGCGCCGACTTTTTATGCTCGCCACCTTTGCCCATCATCTCTCGCTCGCCGCCCCTCTGTTTGCCATGGTGGCCATAGGCTACGTGCCAGTGCGCTGGTTTCACTGGCCGCCCACGGTGGGCGAATCGCTCAGCCGCTTCGTGTTTTCCATCGCCCTGCCCGCCATGCTGTTTCGCATGATGAGCGACTTTTCCCGTCTGCCGCCCGTGGATGCGCGCTTGCTGATGGCCTTTTTTGGCGGCTGCCTCATTGTTTTCGGTATCGGCCGCTTTTTCGCCTGGCGTGCCCTGCGCCTGGATGGCGTAGCGCAATCGGTGTTTGCCCTGGGCGGCATTTTTTCCAACAATGTGCTGCTGGGTTTGCCGCTCGCCAAAACCACCCTGGGCGAGGCCTCCCTGCCCTCCGTAGCCTTAGTTTTGACGTTTAACTCGCTGATTTTATGGACGCTGGTTTCCGTCTCCATCGAGTGGGCAAAGCATGGCACGCCATCATTTACCGGATTTGCCAAAACCGTGCGTTCGGTGGCCACCAACCCCATCGTCGCCTCCATTCTTGGCGGTACGGTTTTTGGCTTGCTCGGTGGGCGCATTCCGGCCTTGGTTGATGCCCCCATGGCCATGCTCGCGCAAATTGCGGCGCCCCTCTCGCTCATATCACTCGGCATGGGCTTGGCCAAATATGGCATGCATGAAGGCTGGCAATCAAGCACGGCCATTTGCACCATCAAACTCGTCATCCAACCCTGTGTCGTGTGGCTATTGGCCTGGACGCTGGACATCCCCGCGATGGAAACTCACGTGGTGGTACTCCTGGCGAGCCTGCCGGTGGGCGCAAACGTGTACTTGATGGCACACCAATTCAAAACCCTGGAAGGCCCGGTAGCCGCATCCCTGGTGATTTCCACCGCGCTTGCGGCGCTCAGCGTCCCACTCGTCCTGACCTTACTCGGTGCAGGGCATTAACCAAGGCGGGTAAAAACCTTCGGAAAGTACCCAATTCACAGCCTGTGCTAGCGCTGGTGACTTTTCAGCAACTGCTCGAATTCCTCCGCCGGTATTGGCCGGGAAAACAGGTAACCTTGACCAAAGTCACACCCGATTGAGGTCAGCAAGTCACATTGCGCCTGCGTCTCTATCCCTTCGGCAATGACTTTCATGCCCAGCTTGTGCGCCATGACGATCATGGCTTCGCAAATAGCCATATCTTCTGATGCCGGCGTCAGGTTGCAGATGAAAGACTGATCAATTTTCAGGTAGTCAATCTCAAACTTTTTCAGATAAGCCAGTGACGAGTAACCGGTGCCAAAATCATCGAGCGAAACCTGCATCCCTGCATCCCGGAAGCGCAAAAGGCGATCGCTTGTCTCGGATGAGGCATCCAGAAGCAAACTCTCGGTGATCTCGATGACGATGCTTTGCCCTGGCAAACCGAGTTGCCGCAAGTGCTCAAACCATGCCTCGTAATCTGTCTCTTCGCTACGGAACTGCACGGGTGACTTGTTGACACTGATCTGCAAGTCCGCCTGATAAGCCGCCCGCCAAAGAGCCACTTGGCGCGCGGCTTCAAAAAATACCCAATGACCCAAGGCAACGATCAGCCCGGTTTCCTCGGCGACGGGAATGAACTCATCAGGCCGAATCAGGCCGCGCGAAGGATGCTGCCAGCGTATCAATGCTTCGGCTTTATGAATAGCGCCGCCGTTAAGATCCACGATGGGCTGGTAATGAAGTTGAAACTGGTTTTCAAGCAAGGCATGATGCAAGTCGGTTGTCATGCGCATGCGGGTTTGGGTAGACTCTTGCAACGCTGCGGTGAAATGGCTGTAGCGATTGCGGCCATGGCGCTTGGCGGCATACATTGCCTGGTCAGCATTTTTGATCAAGAGATCAGCGTCATCGGCATCATCAGGGTAGAGCGTGATGCCGATACTGGCGGAAACATAAACGGTTTCCCCCCCCAACAAAAATGGCTCGGCCAAGCAGTGCAGAATAGCCTGCGCAATACAGGAAACCCCATCCGTATCGCCAATCTCTCCAAGAATCACGGTGAATTCATCACCCCCCATCCGGGCAACGGTGTCAGATTCCCGCACACAGCGGGTCAAGCGCCGCGCCGCCTCATGCAGCAGGATGTCCCCCACATCATGTCCCAGGGTATCGTTAACTTCCTTGAAGTGGTCAAGATCAATGAACATCAAAGCGACAGGCAAGCCTGTGCGATGCGCTATCTTGAGCATCTGCTCTAGCCGGTCGTAAAACATGCGCCGATTGGGCAGGCCGGTATGGCTATCAAAATTTGCCTGTCGCCAGATCAACTCTTCCGAGCGTTTTTTTTCCGTGATGTCGTAGAACAGGGAAACGCGCCGATAGACAGCACCATCGTCGCTGAAGATCGTATTAATGCTGAGTGCCTCAACAAAAACCTCGCCAGATTTATGTCGATTCCAAATCTCCCCCTGCCAGCATCCAGTTGCCAAGATTGACGACCACATTTCCTTGAAAAAATTTACCTCGTGATGTCCTGAATTGAGAATGCGCGGGTTTTGGCCTATGACTTCGCTGAGTTCGTAGCCAGTCAGCCGGGTGAAAGCCGGATTGATCGCGATGATGCGGTTCTCAGCATCGGTCACGGCCATCGCTTCTGAGCTGTGCTGGTACACCATGGCCGCCAAGCGGATTTCATCAATATTGCGGCTGCGTTCAATCGCGATACCCGCCAGGCTGGCGGTTTGTTCAATGAATTGAATATCTGCTTTGCTCGGTAGTGTCACCTTGCTCTGGTACACCGCAAACGTGCCCAACACCCGGCCATCGGCAGCCCAAATGGGTTCAGACCAGCTCGCGCCAATCTGCATTTCCTTCGCCACTTCGCGGTAATTTGCCCATAACGGGCTTGTGGAAACATCCTCCACCACAACACGCTGCCCACGGAACGCAGCGGTGCCGCAAGAGCCATTCCCTTCACTGACCAGCCAACCATCAAGCGCTGCCTTGCCCGCGGAGGGCAAATTCGAGGCTGCGCCGATGCGCAGATGCCTGCCGTCCTCCGCCAGCAACAAAATTGCGCATCGCAAGGCAGGACTTTGCATCTCTACCTCACACACGATTGCTTGCAATATTTCAGCCAGCGACGCGCCATTGGCTAGCCGTTCGAGCACCTCGCTGCGCGTCTTTTCACGATTTTGCAGACGCTGGCGTTCGGTGACGTCGTTGGCTATCCCGATAATGCCGACAATCCCGCCAGCATTATCGGGAAGTTGTACCTTGGTGACTTCCAAATGATGGAGATTGCCATCCGCAAAAACCATGGCCTCATGCCCAAAAACGGGCTGCTGTTCGATCAAACAGCGCTGATTGGAGGCCTGGGAGACGACAGCCGCCTCATCTCCGAGCAAATCGGCGAGTTGCGCCGTTGCCAAAAAGCGACTTTCAGGCATTCCTACAGCGTTGCAAAATGTTTCATTCACAAAGCGATAGCGGCCATTGGTATCCATCAGCCAGATGCCCACCGGCGCGTGGTCAAGAATGGCGTGGAGCTGGGTTTCGGCGGCTTGTATTGCCTGCATCTGCTGGTCGATCTTCGCCGTCATACCGACAAAACTTCGTGCCAGATCGCCTATTTCATCATTACGTTCCACGGGTAATGGCGGTAACGGCTGCCCCAAAGCATGCTGCCTGACCGCCTGGACCATCTGATTCATGGGCTTGGCGAGGAGCCGCGCCAAGATCAACGCCAACAGCATGGACAGAAAGGCAAACAGGAGCGTGATCTGAATGATGCTGGCTCCAGTGCGCCGACTCTCTACCAGTACTTTTTCGATGGGCGTATAGAGCCCCAGCGTGACAAAACGTTGTTGTGCCAGGGTAGCGATAGGCAAGCGCATCATGGCGAGCAAAGAGTGCTGTCCCAGCGACTTGTTTTCGACCCGCAACACTGCCTGATCGATTTTGTTTTCGAAGAGCGGTTCGACTGAAGGCAGGTCATCCTGAATGCGGAATACTCTCCCCTGCTCAAAGCCAAAAGTTTTTCCTGGGTCAGGATGAATGAGGTAGTCGCCCTGCTGGTTGGTCAGTAACACACCCAGCCCCTGTGGCATATTGGCGAGAAGCAGCTCAAATAGCCCCCCCAGGTCAACATCAATCACCACAATGCCGAACAGATGGCCACCTTGGGTATGGATAGGCGTGGCAACGCGCAAGCTCGGCTTGCCAAAGCCATAGCTTGATCCCTGCTCCTTGTTCAGGCTAACGGGTGAAACATAAAGCTGCCCGGGTGCGAGCCGCATGGTTTCGTAAAAGTAAGGCTGGTGTTTTTTTTCCTGCAAATCCTCCCCCTGCACAATGCGCCATCTTCTGCTGCCGTCCGCGATACGCTCCACCCGCACCAGCTCGCGGCCAAAATTCGCGCTGCCAATCAGTCTGACTTGGGAATAGCGGTTGCGGGTCGCCAGCAAGCCGGAAAATATCTCTGCAAGCTGGGCTCGCTGCTTTGCCGATGCCACCGTATCCGCAGGGGAAGAGGCTCTCCCGTGCGTAAGCTGCGAAATCTGTTTTACTTCCGGCAATCCGGCGACAAAAAGAACGTCAGCGGTAATTTCCGCCATGGATCGGCCAAAGTTATGCCCAAGCACCTTAGTCGCCGTCAACAATTTTTGCTGTGCAGCCTGGATCAGCAGGGCACGGCCCCGGTCATAAAAGTAATAACCGGTCAACGCGGTAAAAGCGGCACCTAGCAGCGCCAGCCAGAAACCGACCTTGATGCCCAGGCTCAGCCGCATGTTTGGCCCATCATTGCCCCACAACCTTGCCTCATAAGTCCTTCTCGCTCACGCCCGAGAGTATCTTGTTCCACAACGCCAAGCGCTGGGCAGGGTTTTCCAGGGGTTCGAGCCAGATCAACCGGCTCCCGGCCTGGCTGCCGGGGGCAGCAGTCACCGTGTTAGCCAAACCATGCCACGCCGTAAAACGGTCGCTCACCTGTTTTTCCAAGGTGAAATTGATCCATTGCTCAGCCAAAGACTGGTTTTTGACACCACTGGACACAGCCCAGCAGTCCAACCAGGCCAGCGCCCCCTCGCGTGGGATGACGTAGCCTATATCCGCGCCTGCATCGCGCAAGGCCTTGACTTGTTGGGTACCAAAGTTGGCAAAAATAATCGCAATATCATGGCGGCGAAACAAATCGACAGACTCTTCCAGCGTCGAGTAAAAGCTCAGCACATTGCGCCGCAACGCGATCAGTCGGCGCGCTGCCGCATTCAATTCTTGTGGCGACTGCTGAAAGATGTTTTTCACCCCTATGCGTTGCCCCGCTAAAGAAAAATTGTGGTTACTGGTATTAAAGGCCAGCACCCGCCCCCGATACTCGGATGCCCAGAGCGCATCGATTGACCGTGGCGGTTTTTTGACCAGCTTATGGTTATAAATCAAGCCCATCTCGGCATAGGTAAAAGGCACGGCGAAAATTTTGCCCCCACGAACCAGGCCGGGGATGGCTGCATAGTCACGAAAACGGGGCAGTTGTTGTTTGCGATTGCTAATGTTGGCCCCATTCAGCGGCAGGCTCAAGCCATTATCTATGTAGCGTTGCAACTCAGCCGTATTAACCGCAAACACATCAAAGTCACGCCCTTTATTGGTGCTCAGCTTTTGCCACATATCGTCGTCCGAGGTGACGTAAGTCACTTCAACGCGCACCCCCGCACGTTTCTGAAAAATGGCTACCACTTCAGGATCGGCATAACCATCCCAGGCCAAGATACGCAGCGTCTCCTCCGCCAGCGCTGCTTGGGATGGCAAGGTGAGTGCCAGTGCGGATAAAACCCAAAGGCATGCTCGCATAGCGTTAATGGGAAGAAAAAACCTGCGAAACCGCTTCATAAACCCAAACATTATGGAGCAAACGGCTATTGGGCCAAGGAAATCAACTGCGCACAAAAAAGCGCAAAACAGCCCCCGAAGCCACCCCGGAGGTCGTGCAACGCAAGCAACACGGCGGGCGAACAAACAGGCTTGAGAAAAATAGGCGCAGCATGGTGCAAATGGCATGAAAATAAGGCATCAAAAAAGGAAATCGCAGTATGCCATCATTTGTGCACTTACGAAAACACCATGGCATCAGCATAAAATCCGTCTGCGAATGGACTGCCATGGCCGAACATCTTGCTGCACGGGCGATTGTTCAGCGCCC
>DILC01000075.1 GCA_002424865.1 Rhodocyclaceae bacterium UBA5602
TGGCTGTGCAAAGCCGGCCGTGGGCCGCAACGCGGCTGGGGGGCGGGCCTTGATGCTGCCTTTCGCGGGTTGCATCAGCAGCGGGTGGCATTTGCTTGCCATGCTTACCATGAGCGTTAGCCATTCACACGCAACCAATCGCCCAGTTGCGTCACATCGTCTGCACAAAAAAGCGGGCTCTCGGCCTCTAAAGCGGCGCGCGGATGGGCGCCATAAGTCACGCCCAATCCTTGCGCGCCTGCATTTTTAGCCATCTGCAAGTCATGTGTCGTATCGCCAATCATGAGCGTTGTAGCAGATGGGACACCAAAAGCAGCCATCAATTCTTCAAGCATTTGCGGATGCGGTTTGGAGTGGCACTCATCCGCACAGCGCGTCGCCTGAAAGTATTGCCCCAAACCACTCGTCTCCAGTGCCCGATCCAAACCTCGGCGCGATTTGCCTGTCGCCACCGCCAACGCAAAGCCTGCATTCGCCAAATCCTTGACCAACTCGGCTGCCCCCGCAAACAACAGCAAATCCTGATCACGCGATAAATAATGATGCCTATAACGATCCGCCACCTCGGCATAGCGCGACTCCGGCAAGCCCGGCATGGCATAACGCAAGGCATCGAGCAGCCCCAGCCCGATAATATGCCGCGCACGCTCATCCGACGGCACAGGAATATCCAAGTCCTTTGCCGCCGCTTGAATAGATGCGGCAATCGTGCCGGTTGAATCCAGCAAGGTGCCATCCCAGTCAAACACTATCAGTTCAAAATTAGCCATGTTTTTTACCCTTGCTTCCCTGTTCTATTTTCGCTGTTGTCCAGTTGATCAACAAATTGCCGCAATTCCGGAGGCAGCGCGAGCGTTAATGCAATCGGCTCACCCGTGATGGGGTGTGGCAAATCCAGGCGTGCCGCATGCAAAAACATGCGCTTTAAGCCCATTTTTTGCAGCGCCTTATTCAGCGCAAAGTCGCCATACTTATCATCGCCCGCAATGGGATAGCCCAAATGCGCCAAATGCACCCGGATCTGATGCGTTCGCCCGGTTTTTAATTCCACTTCAACCAGACTGAAATCGCGCCATTGTTTTTGCAAGCGCACAATCGAGTGCGACTCCTTGCCTTCAGGATCGACGCTCACGCGACGCTCACCCCCATCCGTGAGATATTTCAACAAAGGCGCACGCACATGCTGCAAGGGATTGCGCCAAACGCCCTTCACCAGCGCCAAATAGCGTTTCGCAATGGCGCCCTCACGAAACTGGTCATGCAAGCGCGTGAGTGCTGAGCGCTTTTTCGCCACAATCAATAAACCCGAGGTGTCCCTGTCCAGACGATGCGCCAATTCCAGCAGCCTGGCCTCTGGCCGCGCGCGCCTTAACTGCTCAATTACGCCAAAACTCACGCCGCTGCCGCCATGTACGGCCACGCCAGCGGGCTTATTCACAATAATCATCGCATCATCTTCAAACACTATTTCAAACTCTCGTGCAGGCACCAGCGCCTGATCCGGCGCTTGGGCGATGCGAATGGGCGGCACGCGCACCACATCACCAACTTTCAAGCGATATTCAACAGCCACACGGCCTTTATTTACCCGCACCTCCCCACTGCGCAAAATGCGGTAAATATGGCTTTTGGGCACACCTTTGGCGACATGCAGCAAAAAGTTGTCAATACGCTGCCCCTCGGCCTCCTCGCCAACTTCAAGCCATGTCACGACGTCTTTGCTTAAGTCCTTCATTTGAAATATACTCACTCTCGGTTAGCCATTCTGAAATGGCGTGCCTAACGACCCGAAGTGGCGTTAGAGGCGCAGTTTCCGAATGCGGTCATTTTTGGCAAATTCACGAAAATCAATGCGGTTTCACGATGATTGATTCAGTGAAACAGAGCCAGTGACATGAGCCTGCCGCACTGTCGATTTTATTTCGGCAGTCGCCTCCTCAGCCAACCACCACGGGAATTTCGCCCCACCCGACACAAAGGGGCGAATACTACTTGATTGCGCGTTACACACGCACAGATGGGCACAGATTACCGGCTGCTGAGAGTCAAATACCATGGTCAAAAAATAAATTGATACCGTGGTTAATTAACATTTTCAGTTAATACCCTCAACAGACGCTTAAAAGTTGAATCAGTCGTAAGCCGTATCAGGTCACAGGTTTGGTTTGTTGTTTTTTATTTATTTGTTCAATTCAACCGAGGCAACATGAAGCAGCTACCCCGATTGCAAACCCAACGACCACGGATGGTGTTTTAACGCCGTCCGTACTGATTCGCCGTGCCCTCCTGCTGGTGTAAAGCGTGGGAGAAAATGAATATGAAACGCATGCTTTTTAATGCGACGCAGGCTGAAGAACTGCGCGTCGCGATTGTTGATGGTCAAAAACTGATTGACCTGGACATTGAATCAGCCGCCAAGGAACAACGTAAAAGCAATATTTACAAAGCAGTTATTACCCGCATTGAGCCCAGCCTTGAAGCGGCTTTTGTTGAATATGGCGCCGAACGCCACGGCTTTTTGCCGTTCAAGGAAATCTCGCGCAGCTACTTCAAAGCAGGCGTGGATGTCGGCAAAGCCCGCATTCAGGATGCTTTGTCAGTCGGCCAGGAACTCATCGTCCAGGTAGAAAAAGACGAGCGCGGCAACAAGGGCGCTGCGCTCACCACCTACATTTCATTGGCCGGCCGCTATCTTGTCCTGATGCCCAACAACCCCCGCGGGGGTGGCGTATCTCGCCGCATTGAGGGTGAAGACCGGCAAGAACTGCGCGAGGTCATGGATCAACTCGAAGTACCCAAAGGCACGAGCCTGATTGCGCGCACGGCCGGCATTGGCCGCTCGCTCGAAGAGTTGCAATGGGATTTAAACTACCTCCTGCAGCTCTGGAATGCCATCGACGGCGCAGCGCAAGCACAAAGCGGCGTGTTCCTGATTTATCAGGAATCCAGCCTGGTGATCCGCGCCATTCGCGATTACTTCCATGCCGAAATTGGCGAAATCCTGATCGACACGGATGATGTGTTCGAACAAGCGCAACAGTTCATGGCGCATGTCATGCCCGGCAATGTCTCGCGCGTCAAACGCTATCAGGATGACGTGCCGCTGTTCTCGCGCTTTCAGATCGAGCATCAAATCGAATCTGCCTACTCGCGCCAAGTGAATCTGCCCTCAGGCGGCGCGATTGTGATTGACCACACCGAAGCGCTGGTGTCGGTTGACGTGAACTCCGGCCGTGCCACCCGCGGCAGCGATATTGAAGAAACCGCATTCCGCACCAACTGCGAAGCGGCCGATGAAGTCGCACGCCAACTGCGCTTGCGCGATTTGGGCGGCTTGATTGTGATCGACTTTATCGACATGGAATCGGCCAAGAACCAGCGCGAGGTAGAAAACCGCCTGCGCGACGCCTTGCACCACGACCGCGCACGCGTGCAAACAGGCAAAATCAGCCGCTTTGGCCTGCTCGAACTCTCGCGCCAGCGCTTGCGCCCGGCCCTGGCTGAAGCCAGCTACATTACCTGCCCGCGCTGCACCGGCACAGGCCATATCCGCAGCACTGAATCCGCCGCGCTGCACATCTTGCGCATTCTTGAAGAAGAATCCATGAAGGACAACACCGGTGCCCTGCATTGCCAGGTACCCGTGGATGTCGGCACTTTCCTGTTGAACGAAAAACGCATTGATATCTCGCATATCGAATCGCGCCATCGCGTCAATTTGGTCATTATTCCTAACCGCCACCTGGAAACGCCCGCCCACGAAATCGTACGCGTGCGGCATGACCAGCTCAATAGCGAAAGCTCGGCAAATGTAGCCAGCTATCAAATGGCCACCCGCCCATCGGAAGAGGCCTACCAAACACCGTCTGCGCAAGCAGACAACAAACCGGTAAAAATCGAAGCGGCTGTGCGTGGCATTACCCCCAGCCAACCCGCACCCATTGTTGAAGCCAAAGCGCCAGCGAAAGATTCGGCTAATGCCGTCGGCTTGTTTGGCAAAATCGCTGCTTTCTTTTTTGGCGAGAAAAAACCTGCTGAGACAGCAGCAAAACCGGCTGAAGCCAACGGACAACGCTCACGCAACAACCGCAATCGCAACCGCGACAAAGATAGGGGAGACAGCAATCGGGAGCGCACATCACGCGCAGAAAGCCAGAATGCAGGCCAGGAGCGCAAGCCTCGGCCACAAAATCAGGCCCCGACCAATGGCTCAGCGAATCCAGCCACGCCGAGCGGGGAGGACACTCATCGCAACAAGCCAAATGATGCCAAACCAGCGCGTGAGCCGCGCGAAGTTCGCGAACCCAGGGAGCCAAGGGAAGCGCGTGAAACAAAAGAACCGCGCGAACCCCGTGAACCCCGCCCACCCCGCACGCCACGCCTGGCAAACGATGCCACGATGGATAACGCCATAGTATCCGCCGTGTCGCCAGCGCCGACTTTTAACAATGCAGAAGCGGGCAATGTCGAAGGCACGGCACGCAGCGGCCGCAGAAGCCGCGGTCGGGGAGGACGTGGCCGCGGAGATCGTACCGAGCGTATGGAGCAAAATAACCGCAGTGCGGCGGATGGGCAAGCGCCCACTGAAACAAGCCATTTTGCTGCCCTGCCTGGCAACATGCCAGTTCCAACGCCATCGGGCACACCTGACGCGATAGTGCTCCCTGCTGTGCTGCCAACCGCTATCGCGTCCACCGTTATCGCGGCATCGGTGGCAGAGGAAGTTGCAGAGCGTGCCATCCCGCTCGTCGCAACGCCGTTTGACGTCAGCGGGCAAGCACAACCTGCGCAAGCTATCGCACAAGAAAGCGCAACCGCAGAGGCAAACATTCTGAGCGAAGAAAAAATCGCCCCTGAAGCCGCTTCATCAGCTGCTTCCATTGCCGTTACACCCGTCATTGCACCGAGGCCGGATCAAACAGCCATCGAACCGGTTGCCCATGCAACGCCGCAAATTGAAGCCTCACAATTCTCAACAACTGCCCAAACAACGGCGGCAGAACCTGCTCCGACAACTGTGGCGACAACTGCGGCAGCACCTGTGGCAACACTTGTGGCAACATCCGCTACTGCATTAGCGCCCGCAGCTGACAGGGCATCCACTGAGGTTAAAAGCAGCGTTTCAGCGCCTGACTTTTCCAGCAACCTGGCGCAAGCCGGGCTGATCATGGTGCAAACCACACATCCCGCGCCAACAACCTCATTTGAACCAGTACAGCCCTTGGGCCGCAAACCCAAGCCTGGGGTGATCTTGCCGAATGAACCGCTGCAAATGATCGAAACCAAGCCAGATTAAGCCTGGCCTAGCGGCGATTTTCTCAGGGGGCGGCAGCCCCCTTTTTTTTCGCCCGTTTTTTTCTCCCCTTCCAGTGGCATGACTAATGGCCATCGCGTCTTGCGCATGCAAACCGTCAGATAACAAGTTGCCGACACAGCCACCCAGACGTCATTCATAACCATCGAAGGCTTAACACCGGCAGGGTAGAATCAAACACATAATGAATAGCGAGCTTTCACTGCTGACACTGTGGGGTTATGGCCTAGCGGCACTGGGCTATGTCGCTTTAGCGGTACACCTTGTGCAGCTGCTTCCCCAAGCGCCTGCTGATCGGACACGGCATATCCTCATTGCCGCTGCGGTACTCTCTGCCCTGTGGGCCGCCACTGGAGTGGGCGTCAGCCTATTCGACCTCACTTTCCTGCAACCCATTCATCAAGCAGTGAATGCCCTGCGCTATGGCGCCTGGTTTCTGTTGCTGACCCTGCTTCTGCTGCCTTCCTCATCCACAGAGGCCGCCTCGGTACTCAGGTGGCGGCCATCCCGTCTAATGCTGATGGGCGGCACACTGGTCTTGGCGGACCTGGTTTCGCAAGCGCTCCGCCTGATTTATCCTTATTCCCGGCAAATAGACAACACGGCGCATTACCTTGATCTGGCGCTGGTTGTCTTTGGCATCGTGCTCATTGAGCAGCTCTACAAAAATACCACCGAAGAATCCCAATGGAATATCAAGCCGCTGGCCATTGGTTTGGTTGCCATCTTTGTGTTTGACCTGTACTACTACTCGACTGCGGTCATGCTCCGGCAAATTGACCTGGATGCTTTTGCCATTCGCGGCTTTGCATCCGCCATTATTATCCCCTTGCTCATTTTGACGGTCTATCGCACGCGCGCCCGTCCGCTCAATGTCACGTTATCAAAAACAGCCGTATTCCAAACCACCACCTTGGCACTCGTCGGCATTTACCTTCTCGCCACCTCTGCCGCGGGCTATTACGTCCGCTATCTGGGTGGCAGCTGGGGTGGCGCATTGCAAGTGGGTGTTCTGTTCGCCGCTTTTCTGCTGCTGATCCTCCTATGGCTTTCCGGCTCGGTTCGCTCACGCATTAAAGTCATCATTGGCAAAAATTTCTTTCGTTACCGCTACGATTACCGGGAAGAATGGCTCAAATTCACCAACGCCTTGTGCTCAGAAAACAATGTATTGCAGCTTGGGCAACAAGTCATTCGCGGGCTGGCCGATATGGTTGAAAGCCCATCCGGATCACTATGGACGAAAGATGTCCCAGGCCAAAAATTTATCCAAAGCGCCCGCTGGAATTTTCCTGTCTCTGATATTGCCGAGCCTGCGGACAGCGCCATGATGATGGCCCTGGAGACTTCCGGCTGGGTCATCAGCCTGGAAGAATATCGCTCCCGTCCGGCACGCTATGGCGACTTGCAACTCCCCGCCTGGCTACTCGAAATGTCGACGGCATGGCTGGTTATTCCCCTGCGCACATCCGCTGGCATGGTGGGTTTTGTGCTCCTCACCACCTCGCGCACACCCATAGACCTGAATTGGGAAGTCAATGACTTGTTAAAAACCGCCGGCCGCCAGGCCGCGACATTCCTTGCGCAAATGCAAGCCACCGAGGCCCTGCTCGAGTCCCGCAAGTTTGATTCCTTCAACCGCATGTCCGCCTTTGTTGTCCATGACCTGAAAAACATTCTGACCCAGCTCTCGCTCATGGTGCGCAATGCCGAACGCCATGCCGACAACGCCGAGTTTCAAAAGGACATGCTCTCAACAGTCAGCCATGCCGTCGATCGCATGCGCCAGTTAATGCTGCAATTACGCGAAGGCGCAACCCCTGCCGACCGGTTTAGTGGCGTGCGCCTTGATCACATCGCGCAGCGTGTGCAGCAATCAAAACGCGCATCCTTGCCGACTGTTGAACTCAGCATTGAAGAATCCTTATCCATCCGCGGCCAGGAAGAACGCATCGAACGGGTGATTGGCCATCTGGTCCAAAACGCGCTGGATGCCACCCCGCCTGACGGTAAAGTCTGGATGGCTGTGCGCCGTGAAGCGGGCATGGCGCAAATTGAAGTCGGCGACACAGGCCAGGGCATGTCCGCAGAATTCATCCGCGACCGGCTGTTCAAGCCCTTTCAAACCACCAAACAAGCCGGCATGGGTATTGGCGCTTACGAGAGCCGTCAATACATTACTGAACTTGGCGGCGACATTCTCGTTGAAAGCCAAGAAAATGCAGGTACTCGTTTTCGTGTCAGACTACCCATGCTTGACGTTCAAATGAGCTCTGATTTAGCACAGCCCAAAAACACATGACAACTGAAAAAATACGCCAATTGCTGGTGGTAGAGGATGACCCGGCACTGCAAAAACAAATCCGCTGGTCTTTTGACCAGTACAACGTGCTCCTTGCCAATGACCGCGAAAGCGCCTTATCGCAAATACGCCGCCATACCCCGGCCGTCGTCACCATGGATCTCGGGCTGCCACCCAATGCAGATGGGGTGAGTGAAGGCTTTAAACTGCTGGAGCAAATTCTCGCCACAGCACCGGACACCAAAATTATCGTCCTGACTGGACAAAACGAGCAAACCAATGCCCTGCGCGCGATTGCACTTGGCGCTTATGATTTTTTTGTCAAACCATTTGAACCAGAAACGCTGAATTTAACCGTCGAACGTGCCTTCCGGTTTTACGATCTGCAGCAGGAAAACCGCCGCCTGCAAGCCATGCAGCAACCTGACGCACTGGGCGCCTTGATCACACGCGACCCGGAAATGTTGCGCATTTGCCGCACCATAGAAAAAGTTGCCCCGACCAACGCCACGATTTTGCTGCTCGGCGAAAGCGGTACAGGCAAGGAAGTGCTCGCCCGCGGTTTGCATACTGCCTCCCCGCGCAGCGACACGCGCTTTGTCGCCATTAACTGCGCAGCCATTCCTGAAAACTTGCTGGAAAGCGAACTGTTCGGCTATGAAAAAGGTGCGTTTACCGGTGCGGTCAAAACCACGCCAGGGAAAATCGAGACAGCACACCAGGGCACGCTCATGCTGGATGAAATTGGTGACTTGCCCATGCCCTTGCAAGCCAAGCTGCTGCGCTTTTTGCAGGAGCGTGTCATTGAGCGCATAGGCGGCCGACAGGAAATCCCCATTGACGTACGCATTGTTTGCGCAACCCACCAGGATTTAAAAAACCTGATTCGTGAAGGCCGCTTCCGGGAAGACCTGTATTACCGGCTTGCGGAAATTGTCATCAATATCCCTCCATTAAGGGATCGCGCAGGCGATGCCGCACTCATCGCCCATGCCCTGGTGCGGAAATTTTCCAATGAACAAAACCGCAGCAATCTTTCACTCAGTGCTGAGGCGGTAGAAGCCATTTCCACCTACCCTTGGCCCGGCAATGTGCGCGAACTGGAAAATTGCCTCAAACGCGCCACCATCATGGCCGATGGCAACAGCCTGACTGTTGATGACATTGGTCTGGATATAGCCTCCGCAGAAAATGCAGCCCCCCTTGACCTGCGCACCATTCGTGACAATGCCGAGCGCCAGGCCGTCATTGTGGCCATTAGCCGCAGCAATAACAATCTTGTCCGTGCCGCTGATTTGCTCGGTATCAGCCGACCAACCCTGTATGATTTGATGCATAAATTCGGCCTCAAGAGCTGAATGCCCGCCTAATAAGCATTATTTAAAAGGATCCCTCCATGCAACTCGCCGTCCGTCAAAGTTTTGCTCATATGGCCGCCATCACCGCCACGCTCATTGCACTGGGATGCAGCAACAGTTCACCGGAAAAAATGATGGCATCCGCAAAGGCCTACTTGCAGAAGGACGATACTGCTGCTGCAATCATTCAAATCAAGAATATCCTCAATGAAAACCCGAATTCCACTGATGCGCGGCTTTTATTAGCCCAAGCCTTGCTGGAAAGTGGCGACCCGGTTGGCGCAGAGGTGGAGCTAAGAAAAGCCGTGGAGCTCAAGGCGCCCACAGGCAAAACTGCGCCCTTATTAGCCAAGACGTTGCTGGCGCAAGGCAAGCCACAGAAAGCCATTGATGAATTTGCACAAGCCAAAACGGATACCAATGAAGAAAATGCCAGTCTGAAAACCATTATCGGCCACGGCTACACCGCCTTGGGAAATATTGACCTGGCTCAAGCAGCCTATCATGGCGCGTTAAGCGCCCAACCAGCCTATGCCCCTGCCCAGCTCGGTTTGGCCCGCTTATCGGCCATCAAGGGCAGTTTTACCGAAGCGCAGCAAATCGTGGACGGCGTACTGCAGAAAAACCCGCGCGAAGTCGATGCCTGGCAGTTCAAGGGGGACTTGTACCGCGCCGACAAAAAACCTGCTGACGCCTTGGCAGCATATAAAAAAGTGCTTGAAATCAAACCCAAGTCCGCCGCCGTTCATGCCAAAATCATCATGCTGCTCATGCAGGAGAAGAAGCCTGACTTGGCGGCCCAGCAGTTAGATGAAATGAAAAAAGTGGCGGCAAAACTGCCCATCACTGTCTATATGGAAGCGCTGATCGCCTTTGCCAGGCAAGACACCCCCGCCGCCAAAAGGGCGATGGATAATTTTTTGAAAATGCAACCGGATAACCCGCAAGGCTTGCAACTTGCCGGCACCATTGCCTATCAACAGCAGTCGGATGTGCAGGCACAAGAGTACTTAACCAAAGCCCTGCAAAAAGCGCCTCAGCTTGATGACAGCCGCCGCATCCTCGTATTGTCTTACTTGCGTAGCGGTCAGCTTGACAAAGCCGAGGCAGCCTTGCAACCGGTTTTAGCTGATCAGAAAGCCCTGTCGCCTGAGTGGCTTAAAATCGCCGGGGAGGTCTCCTTGCGGTCAGGCGACACCGACCGGGCCGCAGGCTTTTTCGCCCAGGCCGCGCTGAAAAATCCGGATGACACGCGCGCCAAAACGGCGCTCGCCTTGACAAAAATGGATAAAGGCCATCCGGAAGAAGCCATGGCCGACCTAACCAACATCGCCACCCATGACGAAGGCATTTCAGCCGACATGGCGCTGATTTCCATTGCCCTGCGGCAAAAGAACTTTGACAAAGCCCTCACGGCCATTGCGCAATTAGAAAAAAAACAACCCAACTCGCCCATGGTGGCCAACCTGCGCGGTCAAGCACAATTGGGCAAGAAAGACATTCCCGCAGCGCGCCAGCAGTTTGAACAAGCCATCGCCCTGAATGCGACTTACTTGCCTGCCGTAACGAACCTGGTTGCGCTTGATTTAGCGGATAAAAAGGTAGATCAGGCAAAAAAACGCTATGAAACAGTTTTAGCCAAAGAGCCGAAAAACATCTCCGCCATGTTGGCCCTGGCACAACTCAAGGCACGCACGGGCAGCAGCCTGGATGAAGTATCCAGCCTGGTCAAAAAAGCTGTCGCAACTGAACCAAGCAATCCCATGTCCCGCTTGGCCTTGGTCAGCTTGCTGGTCAGCGCAAAAGACAAGGACAAAGCCCGTACGGCGGCAGACGAAGCGCTCGCCGCCTTTCCGGACAAGCCTGAAATCCTTGATGCAGCAGCTCAGGCCTACTTGCTCTCGGGCGACACGAATCAGGCGATTGCCACTTACAACAAACTGATCAACCTCATGCCTAACAACTCGCAGGCTTATTTGCATGCAGCCGAGGCTTACCTGGGAGCGAAAAACAAACAGGCCGCGCGCGACACCCTGGACAAAGGATTGAATCAGCTCCCCAGCTCGTTGCCGCTGCTGCGCGCCAAAATCATGCTGGATGTAGCAGATGGCAAATTTAACGAGGCACTCGCTACGGCACGCAACATGCAAAAAGACCAGCCTAAGTTGTCCGTAGGCTACTTGCTCGAAGGCGATATCCACACCGCCCAAAAATCCTGGAAAGACGCCGCCACGGCCTACCGCAATGGCCTCAATATCTCGCCCAATGGAGATCTCGCCGGACGGCTTTACCTGGCACTGTTGCAAGACAACCAAACGGCCGCCGCAAAAAGCGCCGCCGATGCCTGGATAAAAGCACACCCGCAAGACCTTGCGTTCAGGCTTTTCCTTGCCGACACCGCCAATCAGCGTAAGGACTATGCCACTGCGGTAGGCCTCTATCGCGCCATATTGGCCGTTGCGCCAAAAAATCCGTTGGTGCTGAATAACCTGGCCTGGTCTTTAGGGCAGATGAATGACCCCAAAGCCACAGCCTATGCTGAAGAAGCGAACAATCTCGCACCAAACCAGCCAGCGATCATGGAAACCCTGGGCTCACTGTATGTTGCCCAAGGCAAAACCGCTGCCGGCCTGGACTTGCTCGCCAAGGCCGTTGCCCTGGCGCCACAGAATCCTGATCTACAGCTAAGCCAGGCCAGAGCCTTCATTAAAGCGGGCAAAAAAGCGGAAGCAAAACAAGCCTTGGATAAGCTTGCCAAACTGGGCGACAAATTCGCGGGCCAGGCCGAAGTGCAAATGCTCAGCAAGCGCTTGTAATTGCCCCAACTGCGAAGTCAAACCAGACGATGGGCGTCCTCCACAGAATAGCCACGCCACCCTTGCGCAGGCTCACCGCAAGGGTGGGTGCCAAGCTTGGTGGCGCATCCACACCGGTCATTTTTCTGCTGGGCTTTACCTTCCTCGCCGTGTTGCCAGCGCCGACTTTTGCCGAGTCCGTATCAAGGCAAGCGACTGGAGCCGCCACCTGGCGCGAAGAAGCGCTGGCCTTGGAACATGGTGAAGGCATCGCAAAAAACCCCGCTAAAGCGGCTGAACTCTATTGCAAAGGCGCCAAGGCAGGAGATGCTGAAGCGCACTACAGTCTTGCCTGGATGTACATGAACGGCCGCGGCTTGCCGCGCAATGACGCTTGGGCCGCCTATCTTTTCAAACAGGCGGCAGGCCAAGGCCATGCACCCTCGCAAAAAATGCTGGCTTTTGTTGGCGAACCGTCGGCAGATCCCCCCGAATGCCTGCGCCAGCCGAATGATCAGAGGCTCCCCAGCAACAGTGAAGACTGGGGGTTTAGCGACGAAAAACAGCGGCGGCTGGCCGCGCTTATTAGCCGTCTTGCGCCGGAATATGGCGTCTCCCCGCAATTTGCCTATGCTGTTGCAAGAACGGAATCCAACCTGAATCCCAAGGCCGTCTCGCCAAAAAACGCGCAAGGCTTAATGCAGCTGATCCCCGATACGTCAGCACGCTTTAACGTCAAAAAACCGTTTGACCCGGAGCAAAATATCCGAGGCGGCTTAGCCTATCTGCGCTGGTTACTGGCCTATTTTCGCGGTGATGTGGCACTCGTTGCCGCCGCTTACAACGCCGGAGAAGGAGCCGTCAATCAATATCTGGGCGTTCCGCCATATCAGGAAACACGCCAGTACGTTAAACGCATCCTTGCCGCTTTCCCGCAACGGGAACACCCTTTTAACCCAGCGATTACCGACCCCTCGCCCAACATGGTGCGAATTGCAAAGCGCATGGGCAAGGCAACACAATAGAACCTGATATGGCCCTGATGCGCTACTTCTGGACGTTTGCCTGCCTGCTTGGCCTGATTGGGCATAAACAAATTGCTCATGCTGATCTGGTCGATACCATCCCCACCATCAAACCAGCCATTGTCGTTGTCGGCACATTCAGCCCGCTGCGCAATCCACAATTTCAAATGCGTGGCACTGGGTTTGCTGTCGGCGATGGCTCAGTGATTGCCACCAATGAACACGTCATTGCCGCACCGCTTGACTTGGCGCAACAAGAAACACTGGCGATTCTGGTTCGGCGCGGCACGCTGCTTGAGCGACGCATGGCGAGACTGCACGTCACGGATGAAGACCACGACCTCGCGCTACTCAAAATCACCGGCTCCGCCCTACCCGCGCTGAAAATCGCATCGCCAGACCAAGCAGTGCGCGAGGGGCAAGCCATCGCCTTCACGGGCTTCCCGCTGGGCGGTGTCTTGGGGTTTTCACCGGTCACACATCGTGGCGTCATTTCCTCCATCACCCCGATTGTGCTGCCCGCCAACCATGCAGTGCAACTCAACGAAAAATCCATCCGCCGCCTGCGCAGTGGCGCTTTTGCCATCTATCAACTCGATGCCACCGCCTATCCTGGCAATAGTGGCGGGCCGCTGTTCAATATCGACACGGGTGAAGTCCTGGGCATTTTGAACATGGTGTTTGTCAAAGGCACAAAAGAATCCGCGCTGGAAAAACCCTCAGGCATTAGCTACGCCATTCCCGCCATTTATTTACAAGGGCTTTTATCTCGCCATGCCGACAAACTCGCGCCTTGAACCTGGCTCGCGAGAATTTAGCCAGGCGCCTGCGCTTTACGGCTGAGCCCGGCCGTCGCCTTATGCCATAAATGCCTTGCCAGCAAATGAACGGGCAGACGCAAGGCAATTTCACGAACAAACAAAACTTGATCCGCCAACCCTTGCGTCCTTGGTCGGGTTTGTGGATGGCGCGTGGTGGCAGCGCAGCGCAAAAGCCAAGCAACGGTGCCAGTCCTGGCCATCGCCTCTGCTGGCAAGGGCGTGCGAAAAATGTGGTGGCACAAAGCAAACGCGATGCGCACGGTCTTGCCCAGCCCCACTGAATCAGCGCGTGCCAACACCTGAAAAATAAAATCCGGCGTCTTGGCAACAAAATGCCGTACGAGTAAATCAATATCCCATAAATCCCGCAAACCACGTTCAAATTCAGAATTCAGCAGCAAATGGCTTGCCGCATGCAAGACCATGTCTTCATCCTGCAAGCGATACCAATTTCCTTCGCCGGGCACAGCGACCGCCGCCGCAACCATAGCCGCAGAGTCAATCTGCACCCGACCCGTTGGCATGGCCAGCGAATGATGCAAATCAACGGTTGTTCCACGCTGCAGATGCGTCATGGGGGGGATTTCATGCGCCCACTCGCGGTAATAGCGCTGGTCATAGGCATCCTGCCTGGCCACTGCCCAGCCGCCCAGCATCAAGGCCGCTTCAGCGTGGGCAATGAAAGGCTTTGCTACCAGCAGGTCAATGTCCGAAAATATCCGCCCCCGGGCTGCAGGCAGGCCTGCCGCACAATACGCCGCGCCTTTGAGCAACAGCACGCGCGTGCCTAAACCGGCTAAGGCCTTGCCCAAAAATGCCAGCTCTTGCTGCACTGCATGCGCCAAACTATCGCTTTGCATCAGCGCCGCTTGCATGTGCTGTGATATTTGGACTACTACTTGCTGAGGTAGCTTTTGAGACGTTTTTTCTGGCAAGGATAAAAATACCGCTTCATCTGCCATCAGCACGCTAGCCACACGCGACATCACCCCACAGGCGCGCGCCTCTGCCAGCAACAGGCTCCAGGCTTCTTCATCAAAACCCGCCCCGCGGGTATGATCAGCCAGAAAAGCAAGCAAAGGTGACGGCACTTTCTTCATCCGTCAATATCCGCCAATAAGTCGTCCAATGCTTCTAAAGCATCATCAAAAGAGGAGTACTCAAGTTCCCATGCAGATGCAGCCTGCACCAGATCGGCCAGCCGGCTAAACCCGAGCGAGCCCAACACCGCATAATTAAACGACTGGCCAATCAAGCGCATCGCCGCCTCCCCAGCGCCAACTGGCTGCACCCGCAAAGGCGCGCCAGCCGTCCATTGCGGGAAAATAATCAAGCGCGGGGGGGCTAACTCCAGTGCGCGTTCAACCGCATCATCCGGCGCACGCATGTGCGCTACCGTGCCTTTTTGCGTATCGAACGCTGAAGGACCGAAGCGCGCTTGCGGATGTCTTTTTTTAATCAAGTCGATGGATTGATTTTTCAAGCTCACAGGACGCGGGAAAGGCACCAGCCGTAACGGGTTTTGTTCGTCCTCGGCAGCGCCATCAATCAATGCCAATTCGTCTGAAAAAAGCCGCCAGCCACTATTGGCCAAAGCAGCCGTCAAGGTACTTTTACCGCTGCCGGACGCCGCAGCCAACATGACACCCTGGCCGTGCTTTTCAACAACTGCGGAATGCAGAACCAGATATTGATGCACCGAGCTACCGACCGTCCAGTTAAACCCCCACTCAAACAACGCATGGGCACTGTCCACCGGCATCGGCAAAAAAGGCGCCTGCCCCGACAAGGAAAACATTGCGTTACGCCGAAACCAGCGCCGCAGAGGTGAGGCCGGATGGATCGCCAGGTCAAAGTCGTAATAACCGCCGCTAACCGAAACCGGGTAATGCGCATAAACATCCCGCAAGCCTGCCCGTAAAGAGGCAATCCCTGTTTCCAGGCGGATAGCCATGCAACCCACCTGCAAACGAAATGAACCATCCCGCAAGCTCCGCGCAAAATCAGCCTCGGTGATGTCAGCCAGCCTTAGCATGAGGCAAGCAAGCCTGCTTGTACCAAGGCTTTAATCATTTCCTCACGTTCTTTTTGGTCCAGATGCAATGCGCAACCACGACCAAAGCCGCTCACTTTTGCAGACATCTGGCCTTCGGTCATCGCCATAAAAAATTCCCACACAGTGGTGGGAATTAAATGCGTGGCACGTGTTGTTGGATTGTAGACCAGCACGCCATCCTCGCAGAGACGAACGTCAAGGTTTATGCAAAACACTCGAATAAATTACGTACTGTGCAATGATAAAGATAAAGGCAAAGCGGCATGGCATAACCAAAAATCAAAGCGGCATGGTCGTCTTCAAGTAGGCGACGATATTCTCTGCACCCCACTGGACATTGGCTGTTGGGGTATAAGTTCCCGAACGGCCATCCCACATATCAATCAGATCCTGCAAGCCAAGCACAGTTTCCGGAACCCAACCCCGTTTCAGATTGAAATAGGCTGCGGACAAATGAGCGCCCAACTGATAAGGATCCACGGCCGCAGGGCTATCTTTTTTCTTTTCCTTGGTGGCTCCGTCAGGATTCCCGCCAGTCAGCCCCATCACCTGTAGCAAGGTAAGGCCATCAAAGCCGCTACCAAACACGGCAGAAAAAAGCTTATCACCGCCTGCAGCCGCCAGGTCGGCGGGATGCGTTTTTTCCGCATTTCCCCAGAAACCTGGCGTGCGCCCAAAACAGCTTAACGGCTCCCGATCAATACGGCTCTTTAGCAAAGCAATGGATGCCGTAGCCGAAGGCGCAAGGCACTGCGCAGCCAAGGCAGAAGTCGATTGAACTGTCATAATGGCTGTGGCTGGCACGGCAATGCCAACGCCCCGGATAAAACGCCGACGCGGAAGCCGACGCTTTTCTTGCACCGATGTATCGGCAGAATGATCAGGCACGTTCATGACTAACTCCTTTGACTCAATAGGCTAGAGCATATCAGACAATCTTCAACTGGAACTGCATGCAATCAGCACAAGAAAAATACAAAAGAAAATGCAATTAACGTACCATATA
>DILC01000065.1 GCA_002424865.1 Rhodocyclaceae bacterium UBA5602
AACCGTGATGTGCCGCATTTGACTGTTCATCATCTGGATTTTGATACGCCTGCCGATGGCGATACCGCGTATCGCGGGGAAAATGCTTATGCCTTCATGTGGCGTTGCACGGTGCATAACTATCAAATGCTGTGGACAAACGAAAAGAAAAGAAGGGCGGCCTTGGGTGCACCGTTTTTCTCCATGAAAAACATGATCATCTGGGAAATCCTTCTTACTGCCTTGATTCCCCTTGGGGCTTTCTTTCTCGGTGGCTGGCAGGCGGCTGCGCTGGTTTTTGCTACGCAGATACTGGGCAAGTTCATTCTTGAGGCGCTCAATTACCTGCAACACTATGGCTTGATTCGAGTCCCTGGCGCTCCTGTTGAAGTACAGCATACATGGAATCATTTGAACTGGTGGGATCGCGTGGTCGGGTTTGAAATTACCAATCATATTGACCATCACCGCGATGGCTTTATGCGCTTTGATGAACTTCGCCCGCACCCCGATGCGCCGCAGATGCCCAATATTTTCCTGTGTGCCATCAGTGCATTTATTCCGCCTTTATGGTTTAAAGCCATTGCCATGCCACGCTTGAAGCATTGGGATTTGCACTTTGCAAACCCTGCCGAGCGGGTGTTGGCGCGTGAGGCAAACCGCCGTGCTGGCTGGCCGGACTGGTTGGCTGAGGCAAAGTAGGGCAGGACGCAGTGCCCGGAAAACAGCAATGGTATTTTCTGGGCCGCTAGCTAAAAAGCCATGGCTGACAAAAACAGCCATGGCTTTTTCATGCTCTCTTTTGTCGGCTAACGCTTACAGGGGGGCGTAGCAGTTTGGGCGCTTCAGCCAGCAAAACGCCAGCCAGGGTGATGAGGCCACCTAGCGCATGGTAAGCGTGCAACTGCTCGCCAATGGTCACTACGGCAATCAGGGCGACGAGAATGGGGAGCAGGTTCATGAGCAGCATGGCACGGTTGGCGCCCAGGTGAACCACGCCGCGCATCCAGAAAAAACTGGCTGCGATGGACGACAATAAACCCGCATAAAGCACCAGCGGGAGATTCTGCGCCGTCAGCGGGGAAGTGGGCGAGAGCAAAAACAAGGGGAAGAGCATGAGGGCGGCAAGCGATATCTGCAGATAGACCATTTGCCACGGGGGCAATGGCACAGGCCATTTGCGCAATAGCACGCAATAGAGGCCGTAGGCCACCGTGCCTAGTAGCATGAGCAGGTCACCCTTGACCACGCCGTGATGGAGCAGGTCAAGCGGTGCGCCTTTGCTGATCAGGATGAGGATGCCAATAATAGACAGCAAGGTGCCGACAATCAGTGCGGGTGTGGGGCGTTCGCGCAGGATCAGGGTGCTGAGAAGCAGGGTGGTGAGCGGCATGAGTGAGCCTATCAGGCCCATGTTGGTGGCTGTGGTACTGGCGGCTGCGTAATACGCCAGGCTTTGGAAGATCACCATGCCAAGCATGGAAAAAACGGCTATTTTGAAAAAGTATTGGCGCGCAATGGCGCGGTTTTGCCAGGTTTTTTTGGCCAGAAAAGGTGTCATCACCAAAGCGGCCAGAAACCAGCGGTCAAACGAGATGGCGCCGGGCTCGATGACACCTGCGGAGAGTTTGCTGACGATGGTATTGAACGCCCAGATTAAAATCGCAATGAGCAGGTAAGAGAGGTATTTGATTGGCATGCCTGTGCTGTTGCGCTTGGATGGTTGATTTAGCCTTGATGCGGTCCCGATCAAGGATGCTGGTTTGGCCGTCCTGGTTGTGTGTTGATTTGCGCCGTCCCGCCAGCGCCGACTTTTCTGTTTGTTGGCGGATTACAGCCCGTGCAGGGGGCGCTGCGCAAGGGTTCTTTCGCTGGCCGGGCCATCATACTTGCAATGCCGCCAGCAGGTCTTGTTCTAGCTTGACCAGGGTGGCCGTTTGCGTCAAAGCTTGGCCGCTCAAGAGAAAAACGTCTTCCACCCGCTCGCCTAGCGTGGCAATTTTTGCAGTGTGCAACCTGACATGGTGATCGTCCAGGACGCGCGCGATGGCGTAGAGCATGCCCGGCCGATCGATTGCGCTGATGTTCATCAGGTATTGCTCGCCGCGCTCGTCAGGAATAATTTCGCACGTGGGCGCCATGGGGAAATGGCGCACCATGCGGGATAAGCGGCCGGCCGGGATGGCGGGAAGCGCTGGGCGCTGTGTGAGTTGTTGGCTCAGATCATGCTCTATCAGGCTGATCATGTCGCGATAGGCTATGCCATCGTTTGGGGTGGAGATGATAAAGCTGTCCAGGGCGTAGCGATGATGGGTTGTATGGATGCGGGCATCCATGATGCTGTAGCCCATCAGCGCGAAAAAGCCGCACAAGCGCGCAAATAATTGTGGCTGGTCAGGGCAATACACCATGACCTGCAAACCTTCACCGCCAGGATTAAGGTGGGCGCGCACAACAGGTTCTTGAGCGTGGCTGCAGTAATAAAGATTGCGTGCGTGCCAGGCAATTTCTTCGGCCAGGTGGCGCATGAAATAACTGACATCCAATTGCGTCCACAGCGGCGCTTCAACGCCCTGGCGCAAGCCGTAATAACGCAAAATCCTGCGTGCTTCTTCTTGCTTTTCAGCCACACCGGCCAATTGAGGGACGGCATCACCGGAAAGCAGTTGGGCCGTCATGCGATACAGATCTTCGAGCAGCTTGCCTTTCCAGGCATTCCATACTTTTGGGCTGGTGCCGCGAATGTCGGCCACGGTGAATAGGTACAGCGCTGTCAGGCGGCGTAAATTGCCTACGCGCTGGGCAAAGGCGGCAATCACTTGCGGGTCGGAGAGGTCTTGCTTTTGCGCCACTTGCGACATGGTCAAGTGTTCCGCCACCAGAAAAGCCACGAGCCCGGTATCGTCCTGGTTCAAATTATGGTCACGGCAAAAAGTGCTTGCATCGACGACACCCAGCGCGGAATGATCCCCGCCCCGCCCCTTGGCAATGTCGTGGAACAAGGCGGCGATATAGAGCAACCAGTGGCGCTCAAACCCCATCATGAGCCGCGAGCAGAGCGGATATTCATGTGCGAGTTCAGGCATGGCGAAGCGGCGCAAATTGCGCATGACTTGCAGGATGTGCTGATCCACGGTGTACACGTGAAACAGATCATGCTGCATTTGGCCCACGATGCGCCCGAAGGCCGGCAGGTAGCGGCCGAGAATGTCATATTGATTCATGCGGCGCAGCGCGTGGATCAGGTGCGGTTGCTGGAACAGCTGGATAAACAAGGCGCGGTTGGCTGGGTCGGCGCGAAATGGGGCATTGATCAAGCGCCTCGCACGCCACAGCGCGCGCAAGGTGCGCGGTGTCATGCCCTTGATTTCACCGCGCTGCATTTGGATGGCGAAGCACTCCAGCAAGGCTTGCGGTGCGCGCTCGAAGGTATCATCTGCGCGGATATCCAGACGGTCACGCACGGTTTGGAAATGTTGATTGATGATGATCGTTGCTTTGACTTGCTTGGGCAGCAAGTAATCGTCCAGTGCCTGCAGGGTCAGAGTGTTGAGTTGGGTGACGAGCTTGGCTGTTTTGTAGTAATGCTGCATCAGGATTTCAGAGGCACGCTTGGCGCTCGTTGCGGCAATTCCCAAGTTATCAGCGAGTTTTTCCTGGTAGTCAAACAGTAAGCGATCTTCACGCCGCCCGGCCAGCAGATGCAGGCGGATACGCAGTTCGCGCAGACGCCACTCGCAACGCTCAAACTGCCGCGCCTCAACGGCGGTAATCAGGCCTGCAGACACGAGAGCTGGCCATGAGTCTCCCAGTTTTGCCGCTCTGGCTACCCATTGAATGACTTGCAGGTCACGCAGGCCGCCCGGGTTTTCCTTGCAGTTGGGCTCCAGGCTATACGGCGTGTCCTGGTATTTGGCGTAGCGTTCTGCTTGCTCTAACTGCTTGGCTTTTAAAAAAGCGGCGGGATCGAGCGCTTGACTGAAGCGTTGCCCAAAATCTGCATATAACTGCGCGTCGCCAATCAGATAGCGTGCTTCAAGTAATGAGGTTTGTATCGTGATATCGCGTGCCGATTCAGACAAGCATTCGGCGACGGTGCGTACGCTGTGACCGATATCAAGGCCAATATCCCATAGCATGCCGACCAGGGTGGTAATTTTCTCTTCATTGGCGGCCTGGGCTAAAGCTTGGGCTGGGTTGTCAGTTGTCTTGGCTGCAGGCTGTAAAATCAGCAAGTCGATGTCCGACGCCGGGTAAAGCACCCCGCGGCCATAGCCGCCGACAGCGACCAAGGTAGCCGTCGGCGGCAAATTCAGCGTGATCCATAGCCCGCGGAGGATGTCATCGACTGCCCCTGCGCGGTTGGCCAGCAACTCACGGCTGTGCTGATTTTGGCGCCAGATGTTCACCAGCCGTTCCTGCGTGACGGTGAGTTGTTCCCTTGTCGTTAACGCTAAGGCACGCAGGTCGGTCATGTCAGTTGCTCCACCGCGCTACGCGCCACCCGCTGATGTTGCCGTGTTGTGGGAGCGATCATGGACGTCATTAATTCGCGTTGCGCGGGTTTGGATGTTCACAAGCAAACGGGGTGGCGTGTATGCGCCTTTTGCCGCAGGCAGCACGCCGTGGCACCAGGAAGGCCATCATCGCCGTCGCCGCCCGCGTTGGCCGCGCCGAGGCGCAAAAAACCGCTAACCGACCCATCCGCCGCCTTCAGCAGATCGGCCTTAATGTCCAGGTTGCAACAGCTTGAGAGGGGATGTTTCATCCTAGGGGTGAATGATGATGTGGTCAGGACAAGGCGGTGTGCCCGCTGAAAGGGTGAGCACTTCAACACCGGTTTCAGTGACGGCCAAGGTATGTTCAAACTGTGCGGACAAGCTGCGATCCTTGGTCACAATCGACCAGCCATCGGCAAGTTCCGAAATGGCCGCCTTGCCTGCGTTGATCATCGGCTCGATAGTGAACACCATGCCCGGCTCCATGACCGGGCCACTGTTGGCGCTGCCATAATGCAGCACTTGGGGTTCCTCGTGGAACTGGCGTCCTATGCCATGGCCGCAAAATTCGCGCACGACAGAAAAGCCAGCGGCTTCCGCATACTTTTGAATGGCAGCGCCAATCGCACCCAAACGCACACCGGGTTTGACTTGCGCAATGCCTATCCACATGCACTCGAAGGTGACTTTAACCAAGCGCTTGGCGAGGATGGATGCCTCGCCGACAATGAAGGTACGGCTGGTGTCGCCATGCCAGCCATTCTTGATGTTGGTGATATCCAGATTCACAATGTCACCTTTTTTCAAGGGTCGATCATTGGGCACGCCATGGCAGATTTGGTGGTTCACCGAGGCGCAAATTGATTTTGGGTAAGGGGGATGTCCTGGGGGAGCGTAATTGAGTGGCGCGGGAATGCACTGCTGCACATTCACGGTGTAATCGTGGCAAAGCTTGTCCAGTTCGGCGGTGGTGGTGCCTGGTTTTACAAACGGCTCGATGTAATCAAGAACTTCAGCCGCAAGACGGCATACCTCGCGCAGTTGAACAATGTCGTCGGCGGTTTTAATGGAAATGGACATGGAAAATCGCTTGCATGAAGTGATAAAGCGTCTCATTCTAACCGTCCGTGAAGTATTCTGCCGTATCATCAGCGCGTCCGGCAAGCTTGAGTCCGTCTCTGGAAAGTACCCTTGGGGTGTCGGCTTTGGGGTGCAGACTGTGTGCTGCGTTTGACTTTGTCCGGCGGATAGCCAGGCCAAGGCTTGCATCTTGCGGACAATGGCGGCTAGAATGCACACCCTGTCCAGGATGGTCCTGGACGGAAATCCACACGCTTGGCACCGATAGGGTGGCGTTTGCAGGTTAATCCTGCTGCGCAGCACGGCCAGGCGGCGGTTTAACCCAATCGGAGATAATCGATGAGCACTACCATGCGCCAAATGTTGGAGGCCGGCGTTCACTTCGGCCACCAAACCCGTTTCTGGAACCCCAAGATGGCCCCTTATATTTTCGGCCATCGCAACAAAATCCATATTGTCAACCTTGAAAAAACCTTCGTTAAATACAACGAAGCGATGGCTTTCGTGCGCAAGCTCGCGGCCAAAAAAGGTACGATACTGTTTGTCAGCACCAAGCGCCAGGCGCGCGAAATCATTGCCGAAGAGGCTCGCCGTTGCGGCATGCCTTATGTTGACGACCGTTGGCTGGGCGGCATGATGACCAACTTCAAAACCTTGAAGTTGTCTGTCAAGCGTTTGAATGAATTAGAGCAAATGGAAGCCGATGGCGGCTTTGCCAAGCTCACCAAAAAAGAAGGCCTTACCTTGCAGCGCGAGATGGATAAGCTCAGAAAATCCATTGGCGGCATCAAGGATATGGCGGGCCTGCCTGATGCAATTTTCGTGATTGACGTGGGTTATCACAAGATTGCCATTACCGAAGCCGGCAAGCTGGGCATTCCCTTGGTTGGCGTGGTCGATACCAATCACTCACCCGAAGGCGTGGATTATGTGATTCCTGGTAACGATGACTCCACCCGCGCCATTCGCTTATATGCACGTGGTGTTGCGGATGCTGTGCTGGAAGGCAAAAATCAAGCCATGGGCGATCTGATGCAAGAACTCGCAGGTGACGAAGAGTTCATTGAAGTCGATGAAGAGGGTGCACCCGCAGCGTAATTCGTTTTTTAGCGGTTAACGGCGGGGAGCTCTGTAGGTTTTTATCTATAAGGCTCCCCGTTTTTTAATGAGTCTTTTTGAATTGGGAGTCAATGATGGCGGAAATTACCGCAAGTATGGTCAAGGAATTGCGCGAGAAGACCGATGCGCCCATGATGGAGTGCAAAAAAGCGTTGGCGGAAGCCGGTGGCGATATGGCCAAGGCAGAAGAAGTATTGCGTGTGAAATTGGGCAGCAAGGCATCCAAGGCTGCGGGTCGTGTGGCGGCTGAAGGTGTGGTGGCTATCCACATCAGCGCAGATGGAAAATTGGGCAGCATGCTGGAAATCAATTCAGAAACCGATTTTGTGGCCAAGAATGATGACTTCCTGAAACTGGCCGCCGATTGCGCGGCTTTAGTGGCTGCGCAAAACCCGGCTGATGTGGCCGCTTTATCCGCTTTGCCTTTAAGTGGTGGCACAGTGGAGTCCACACGGACTGCCCTGGTTGGCAAAATCGGCGAAAACATGAGCTTGCGTCGTTTCGTGCGTGTTGCGGCAAAAGGCCAGCTCGCTTCTTACATTCACAGCGGTTCCAAGATTGGTGTTCTGGTGGATGTGGTCGGTGGCGATGAAGCCTTGGCCAAGGACATCGCCATGCACATTGCGGCATCCAAACCCAAGTCCCTGGACGCTACCGGCGTGCCCGCTGAACTGCTGGAAACCGAGCGCCGCATCGCGATTGAAAAAGCGCGCGAATCGGGCAAGCCGGAGGCTATGCTGGAAAAGATTGCCGAAGGCACAGTGCAGAAGTATTTGCGCGATGTGACCTTGCTGGGCCAGGTTTTTGTCAAGGCGGAGGACGGCAAGCAAACCATTGAGCAGTTGTTGAAAGCCAAGGGCGCTTCTGTTGCCAGCTTTGCCTTGTACATGGTGGGCGAAGGCATCGAGAAGAAGGTGACCGATTTTGCCGCTGAAGTGGCCGCACAGGCAGCAGCTGCCAGCGGTAAGTAATCCATGACGACGCCTAAATTTCGCCGTGTTTTGCTCAAGCTCTCGGGCGAGGCTTTGATGGGGGAAGATGCTTACGGCATCAACACGGCCATGCTCAATAGCATCGTGGCCGAGATTAAAGGCGTCGTCGATCTAGGGGTTCAGGTTGGCGTGGTGGTTGGCGGTGGCAATATTTTCCGTGGCATGGCGGGTGTTGCTACCGGGATGGATCGCGCCACCGCTGATTACATGGGCATGCTGGCCACGGTGATGAATGGCATGGCCTTGTCTGACGCCATGCGCCAAGCCGGTTTGGGTGCGCGCGTGCAATCGGCTTTAAATGTGGAGCAGGTGGTAGAACCCTATATTCGCGGCAAAGCCATTCGCTATCTGGAAGACGGCAAGGTCGTGATCTTTGCGGCAGGCACCGGAAACCCCTTTTTCACCACAGACACGGCGGCGGCCTTGCGCGGCGCAGAAATTGGCGCTGAAATTGTGTTGAAGGCGACCAAGGTGGATGGCATTTATACCGCTGACCCGAAAAAAGACGCAACGGCTACACGCTTTGCGCGTATCAGCTTTGATGAGGTCATTCAGCGGAATTTGGCGGTGATGGATGCAACCGCTTTTGCCTTGTGCCGTGACCAGAAGCTGCCCATTAACGTCTTTTCGATTTTCAAATCTGGTGCGCTCTTGCGTGTGGTGCTGGGCGAAGACGAAGGTACCCTGGTTCACGTTTGAGCCGTTGCCGATGTTTAACTGAGGAGTCTTTTGATGATCCCCGAACTGAAAAAAGTCACAGAACAAAAAATGCAGAAAAGTCTTGAGGCTTTGCAGTCAGACTTGAGCAAAGTGCGGACAGGCCGCGCCCACACGGGCATTCTGGACCATGTGCAAGTGGATTATTACGGCTCGATGATGCCGATTAATCAAGTCGCCAACATCACCTTGATCGATGCCCGCACCATTGGTGTCCAGCCTTGGGAAAAGCCCTTGGTGGCCAAGGTGGAAAAAGCGATCCGTGATTCTGATTTGGGCCTTAATCCAGCCTCGCAAGGGGATGTCATCCGCGTGCCGATGCCCGCATTAACGGAAGAGCGGCGGCGTGATTTGATCAAGGTGGTCAAGCACGAAGGCGAGAACGCTAAAATTGCCGTGCGAAATTTGCGCCGCGATGCCAATGCGCACCTGAAAGAAGCGCTGAAAAAGAAGGAAGTGTCGGAGGACGACGAGCGCCGCGCACAGGACGATATTCAAAAGCTCACCGACCGTTATGTGCTCGAAGTCGATAAGCTGTTAGCCGAAAAAGAAAAAGACTTGATGGCTGTCTGACCGGGTTTTCACCCACATGTCAAATGTGTCAATGGAACACGCATTTTTAGGGCAAGGGACGGATGGCTACGCACACAAGCTCAACGCAAGCGATACCTCAAGTCAGTGATGTGCCGCGGCACATTGCCATCATCATGGATGGCAATGGCCGTTGGGCCAAAAAGCGCTTTTTGCCGCGTGTGGCAGGCCATAAGCGCGGCGTGGATACCGTGCGCGCCATGGTCAAGGCATGCATTCACCAGGGCGTTGATTACCTGACCTTGTTTGCTTTTTCATCGGAAAACTGGCGCCGTCCGGCTGACGAAGTCTCATTCTTGATGAATCTGTTTGTAACGGCCTTGCAAAGCGAAATTACCAAGCTGCACGCCAATGGCGTGCGTTTGCGCATTGTGGGCGATTTGCATGCATTTGAACCGCGCTTGCTGGCGCTGATTCGCGAGGGTGAATCGCTGACGGCCAACAATACCCGCCTGACGCTGACCGTGGCGGCCAATTATGGCGGGCGTTGGGATATCTTGCAAGCGACCAACCAACTGGCCTTGGCGCACCCTGAAAAAACTGGCCGTTATACCGAGGATGATTTGATTCCGCATCTGGCCATGGCGTATGCACCGGAGCCTGACCTGTTCATCCGCACGGGCGGCGAGCAGCGCATCAGCAACTTTCTGTTATGGCAGCTGGCCTATAGCGAGCTTTACTTTACCGATACGCTGTGGCCGGATTTTACCGATGCAGCGCTCAGTGAGGCCATCGCGTCGTATCAGCGGCGTGAGCGCCGATTTGGCCGCACGGGCGATCAGACCAAATTAGCGGGTGCTGCCACCGTCTCGCCAGCGCCGACTTTATGAGCCTTGACAAGCGGCGCTTTTTTGTTGCCCCCCTATCCAACCCTGTTTTCTTGCCCTTTCCCTCTTATTCCCGTCCTGGTTTTTGTCCATTGCCAGGGTCGGGCGGGTGGCCTTTAGATGTCTAACCTGCAACAACGCGTTATCACGGCATTCTGTCTGGTCGTCGGGCTGGGGGGGGTGTTGTTCTTTTTTTCGGCCACTATGGCCATCATGGCGTTTGCCATCATTGCGGCATGCGCGGCCTGGGAGTGGGGTGGTTTGATGGGGCAGCCGCAATCTGCGCGCGTTATGTATGCCTTGCTTACGTTGCCGTTCTTCTGGCAAATTGACATGTTGCAGGCAAGGCTGTTGCCTGTTCTGTTTGTTCTGTCTGCGGTTTTTTGGTTATTGCTTGTGCCTTTTTGGCTATGGCGAAAATGGACGTTGCGCGGAAATGATTTTTTCGGCTATGCCATTGGTTTTATCGTGATTTTGCCGACATGGGCGGCGATGGTTTATTTGTACTCAAAGAGCCCCTGGTTGTTAATCGCTGCGATGGCCATTGTCTGGGTGGCCGATATTGGCGCTTACTTTACCGGGCGCGCCCTGGGGCGGCATAAGTTGGCGCCGGGCATCAGCCCAGGCAAGACATGGGAAGGCGTTGCTGGTGCTGTGGCGGGTGTCATTGCGTATGGGCTGGTTTGGGTGTTTTTGCTGCCGAAATCCATGGGTGGCCAGGTGTCAGGCTTGCTCAGTGTGATGGGAATGCACTATGCAAGTTTGCTTTTCCTCTTGTTGCTGGTTGCCTTGACTGGCATGGGCGTGTTGGGCGACTTATTTGAATCCTTGCTGAAACGGCAAGCAGGCCTCAAGGATAGCAGTGGCCTCTTGCCAGGACATGGCGGCGTCCTGGATCGCATTGATAGCTTGACGGCCACCTTGCCGCTGGTCGCCGGATTGCTTTACTTTTTTACATGATGAATCTGACTATCCTTGGCGCAACGGGCTCCATTGGCGTGAGCACGCTGGACGTTGTTGCGCGCCATCCTGATCGTTACCGCGTCGTGGCTTTGAGTGGGCATACCCGTGTTGATCTCCTGGCCGAACAGTGCCGTCAGCACCACCCGGTTTATGCGGTGGTGGGCAGTGCTGCAGATGCGGCGCGACTGGAGAAAATACTTGCGGCCCAGTCAGTGTCAACTGAGGTTTTATATGGGCCGGATGCCTTGGTTCATATTGCGAGCCTCACAGAAGTGGATGCCGTAATGGCAGCCATTGTCGGTGCGGCGGGCCTGATGTCGGCTCTGGCGGCAGTGAGGGCGGGCAAGCGGGTGTTGTTGGCCAACAAGGAAGCGCTGGTCATGGCAGGCGATATTTTCATGGATGAGGTGCGTCGATCGGGGGCTTGTTTGTTGCCGATTGATAGTGAACATAACGCCATTTTCCAGTCCATGCCGACAGGTTATGCAGGTGATTTTTCACCAGCGGGCATCAGCCGTATTCTCTTGACCGCATCCGGCGGCCCTTTTCGTGATGTGCCGCTCGCAACGCTCGATACGGTGACGCCAGAACAAGCGGTAGCGCATCCGAAATGGACGATGGGGCGGAAAATTTCCGTTGATTCCGCCACGATGATGAACAAGGGGCTGGAGGTTATCGAGGCGCATTATTTGTTCAATGCACCCGCCGATCGCATTGAGGTGGTGATCCACCCGCAAAGCGTGATCCACTCTTTGGTGGAATACGTGGATGGTTCCGTTCTCGCCCAGTTGGGTAACCCGGACATGCGCACGCCCATTGCCCATGCGCTGGCTTGGCCCGGGCGTATTGAATCGGGTGTTGAGCGCTTGAATCTCTTTGCCACGGGCGCCCTGGCCTTTGAATCGCCTGATCTGGTGCGCTTTCCTTGCCTTGGCCTGGCCTATCAAGCTTTGCGTGCCGGGGGTAATATGCCTGCTGTGCTCAATGCCGCCAATGAAGTTGCCGTAGCGGCCTTTTTGGCTGAGCGGCTGCCCTTTTTGGGTATTTCAGCGGTCATTGCCGAAGCCTTGGCCAGTGTGCCTTATGAACCAGTTAGCTCTATCGAGGCCGTGCTGGCGGCTGACCAGGCAGGACGGCTCGCCGCCCAACGCGCCTTGATGGCTTTGACTTGAGGATCGATCCATGAACTTTCAAATGGTTTTGTTTTATGCCGGTGCTTTTGTGCTGGCTTTGGGTTTGCTGGTCATCGTGCATGAACTGGGCCACTATCTGGCAGCACGCGCCTGTGGTGTCAAGGTGTTGCGCTTTGCCATCGGGTTTGGCAAGGTGGTCTGGTCTCGCCGTTCAGGGCCGGATCAAACCGAATGGGCGGTGGCCCTATTGCCCCTGGGTGGTTATCTGAAAATGCTGGATGAACGTGAGGGCGAAGTGGCCATCAGCGATTTGCCCCGTGCTTTTAACCGGCAAACGGTGGGGCGGCGTGTTTTTATTGTAGTGGCAGGCCCCCTGGCTAATTTGTTGCTGGCAATCCTCATCTATTGGCTGGTTTTTATGGCTGGCATGACTGAGCTGAAGCCGCGTTTGGGCGTGCCACCCGCTGATAGTCCTGCGGCAACGGCTGGCATAACCGCCGGTGTGACCGTGCGTGCTGTCAATGGCGAGCCGATTGCCAGTTGGCAGGATTTGCGTTGGGAGGTGATGCGGCAGGGCATGGAACGCTCGCCATTGGTGCTGGATGCCATGACAGCGCAGGGCAATTCGGTGACGTATCGCGTAGATAACCTTAAGTTTTCACTCGCTGAAACAGAAAAAGACCCGCTCACGCCGCTCGGTCTTGTCTTATTGCGGCCAACGTTGCCTGCCGTGATTGGGCAAGTCATGCCAGGTTCTGCTGCAGCCATGGCTGGGCTCAAGTCAGGGGATCGGGTGTTGCGGATTGATGATAAAAAAATCCATGAGTGGGCGGACGTCACCGCCGCTGTCAGGGCAGCTACGGGCAAACCCCTGATGATGCAAATTGACAGGGCAGGACAAATGCTTAACCTTGCAGCGACACCTCAGGTCAGTGGTGAGGGGGCAGCCCGTACAGGCCGTTTAGGGGTGACGGTTAAAGAAGACATGGCTGCGATTGGACAGATGACAACGCTTGTGCGTTACGGTGTGTGGGAGTCTTTCACGCGGGCCAGCATGAAAACCTGGGATACCGCGATCATGAGTTTGCGCATGATGGGCCGGATGATTACGGGTGATCTGTCCTGGAAAAACCTCTCCGGTCCTGTGACCATCGCTGACTATGCGGGTCAGACCGCGCGGATGGGGTTGAGTTATTACCTGAGCTTTGTTGCCTTGATCAGCATCAGCCTTGGCGTGCTGAATTTGCTGCCTATTCCGGTTTTGGATGGGGGGCATTTAATGTATTATCTTGCAGAGTTCATCAAGGGTGGGCCATTGCCTGAACGTGTGCTGGAGATCAGTCAGCGTGTGGGTTTTGCTTTGCTTGCCTTGCTGATGATATTTGCGTTTTATAACGATTTGAATCGTCTGTTGATCGGTTGATCGCCGGTTGATTCATGGTTGGTTTCTCGTTGAATCGCTCCTTCTGGCAGGATTCTGCCTATATATTTTGCCCCATGAATAAAAAAATACTTGTCGGTTTAGTTTCAGCTTTATTAGCGCATTCGGTTTTTGCATTTGAGCCCTTCGAGATCAAGGATATTCGTGTCGAAGGGATTCAGCGCACAGAGGCGGGAACGGTTTTTTCTTACTTGCCCGTCAAAATTGGCGACATCATTACCGATGAAAAGGCGGCCAGTGCCATCAAGGCCTTGTTTGCCACCGGCTTTTTTAAAGACGTTCGTCTTGAAATTGATGGCCAGGTGCTGGTTGTGGTTTTGGAAGAGCGTCCGGCAATTGCTTCGCTCGATTTTGTTGGCTTAAAGTCATTCAAGGCAGAAGACCTTAGAAGAGGCTTGCGTGATGTGGGTCTGGCTGAATCGCGCATATTTGACCGTGCGATGGTCGAGCGGGCAGAACAAGAGCTTAAACGCCAGTATCTTTCACAAGGCCGCTATGCGGTGGATGTCAAAGTGACCGTAACTCCCCTGGAGCGCAATCGCGTGGCGATCAAGTTCACAGTGAATGAAGGCGAAGTGGCCAAAATCAAGCAGATCAACATTGTTGGCGCCAAGGCATTCAAGGAAAAGGATTTGTTGAGCCTGATGGCGATCAGCACGCCGAACTGGATGAGCTGGTACACCAAAAATGACCAGTATTCGAAACAAAAACTCTCGGGTGACCTGGAAGCGTTGCGTTCTTATTACATGAACCAGGGGTATCTTGAATTCAACATTGAATCCACGCAGGTTTCCATATCCGCAGATAAGCAGGATATTTACATCACCATCAACCTGACTGAAGGCGAGAAGTTTACGATTGGCAACATCAAACTGGCGGGGAATCTTCTATTGCCTGAAGCTGAGTTGCGAAAGCTTGTGAAAATGAAACCTGGCGATGTTTTTTCACGCGAAGCCATGACCGAAACAACCAAGGCCATCAGTGATCGTTTGGGGGATGATGGCTATGCCTTTGCCAATGTGAATGCCGCCCCTGAACTGGACAGGGAAAAGCGCCAGGTATCTTTTACCTTGATGGTGGATCCCGGCCGCCGCGTGTATGTGCGGCAAATCAATGTGGTGGGCAATACCCGCACGCGGGACGAGGTGATCCGCCGTGAAGTGCGGCAAATGGAGTCCGCCTGGTATAACGGTGAGCGGATTCGTAAATCGCGCGACCGGGTGGATCGTTTGGGCTATTTTGATGAAGTGTCCATGGAAACGCCTGCGGTGGTTGGCGCAACAGATCAAATTGACGTGAATTTGAAAGTCAAGGAAAAGCCGACCGGGAATATCTCCTTGGGGGCGGGTTTTTCGAGTTCTGAAAAACTCTCGCTCTCCGGTGCGGTGCAGCAGAGCAACGTGTTTGGTAGCGGGAAAAACATCGGTGTGCAGGTGAGTACGAGCAAATCCAATCGAATTCTGTCCTTATCGCACACGGATCCCTACTTTACGATTGATGGTGTCAGCCAGGGGTTTGATCTTTATACCCGCAAAACCGATACTTCCCAACTGAATTATGTGAGTAGTTTCGTTGCAGACTCAACCGGTGGCGGCGTCCGTTACGGTATCCCGATTGGTGAAGATGATTACCTGTTCCTAGGACTGTCCTATGATCAGACCAAATTGAAATTGAGCCCTTATTCTGCGCAACGGTACATTGATTATGTAACCAAGTATGGCGAGGATAGCAATACGGTGTCTACGACCGTAGGATGGCAGAAGGATGGCCGGGACAGCTTGTTATATCCAACCAAAGGCACTTTTAACAGTGTCAGCGTTGAGCTTGCCTTGCCAGGCAGCACGGTCACCTATGTTCGTGGAACTTATAAACATCAGCGTTTTGAACCCGTGAGCAAGACATTTACCCTGGCGCTCACCGGCGAGCTTGGCTTGGCTAATTCTTACGGTGGCAAAGAGGTGCCTTTCTTTAAAAACTTCTACGCCGGTGGTATTGGCTCGGTGCGCGGTTTTGAGTCGAACAGCCTGGGCCCGCGTGACCCGCAGACGGGGGATTATTTGGGCGGTACAAAGCGTGCCACGGGGAGTGCTGAATTGTTGTTCGGGCTGCCGGGTGCAAAGCAGGACAGGTCTTTCCGCTTTAGTGCATTTGTGGATGGTGGTGGTATTTTTGGCGATGGCAATACGTCCAATTCGGATGCTGTCCGCTTTAGTGCGGGGCTTTCTGCTTCGTGGAACTCGCCGTTGGGGCCACTGAAATTCTCGCTGGCAAAACCCCTGAATAAAAAGCAGGAAGACAAGACGCAAGCCTTCCAGTTCCAATTAGGTTCTACTTTCTAGGCGGCTTCTTGCAGATCAATCTACGTTATTGACGATCTAACGCTCATGTTAAACCTCATGCTGAACAAACGTCGCCCGCTGCTGACGAAACACGCGAAAGGCCGCATCAAGGCCCGCCCCCTCCCAGCCTCCCCCGCACGGGGGGAGGAGATTGTCTGGCTCGTTGCGCGAGCGGCGTGACCCGGCATCAAATGGCGTTGTTTCACGCTAACATCGACTATAGAGAGACTGCTATGTTTAAACGTATTGCGATGACCGGTTTTGCCTTGCTCACACTGTGCGGCCCGGTTCAGGCCGAGACAAAAATCGGTTTTATCAACAATCAGCGCGTGCTGGCTGAATCGCCGCAAGCAGCCAAGGCAAAAAAGCGGATTGAAAAGGATTTTGAAAAGCGCGACCAGGATTTGCAGCGCATGGTCAAGCAAGTGCAAACCTTGCAGTCCGCCTTGGATAAAGGGGCATCGCCCTTGTCGGAAACTGATCGGCGCAACAAGGAAAAGGAGTTGTCTGATCTGACGCGCGATTTGCAACGCAAGCAGCGGGAGTTTCGCGAAGACCTAAGTCAGCGTCAGAATGACGAAATGGCCTTGATTTTCGAGAAAATCAACAAGACCATCAAACAGATTGCCGACGCTGAAAAATATGACATCATTTTTCAGGATGCGGTCTACTTTAACCAGCGCATCGATATTACCGATAAGGTCATCAAGGCGCTGGGCGATGGGTCTAAATAGACAGTTTTCCTGTGTCGCTGAGTTTAAATGAGATTGTCGCCCGATTAGGGGGCGAATTGGTTGGCGCAACGGTTGGGGCGGCTGTTGGCGAAAAAGTCGGCGTTGGCGATACGGCGGCAGTTGCAACAGCAACCATGGGCACCACCGGTCAGGCCGACGGGACGGCGATAACCGATATACGCATCACCCATGTAGCGCCGTTGGAGACGGCAGATTCTGGCGACTTGTCCTTTTTGTCGAATCCAAAGTATCGTGCGCAGATGCAGCGCACGCGTGCTTCTGCCGTCATCATGTCGCCTGCTGCGTTTCATTCGCTAGCGCAGCTAAATTCAGCCATGCCATTCGCCGCTATTCTTACCGACCAGCCCTATCTTTATTATGCCCGCGTTGCGCAATGGCTATCGCCCTTGCCTGACGTCATCCCCGGTATTCACGCCAGCGCCGTGGTGGTGGGGCAGGTGGCTGATTCGGCCGAGATCGGCGCGCATGTGAGCATAGGCTGCGGCGCGCAGATTGGCGCAGATGTGGCCATAGGCGCGAATTGCAGCATTGGTGAAAATGTAGTCATTGCGGATGGCTCGCGCCTGGCGCCGAATGTCACGGTGTATGCCCATTGCGTGATCGGGAAACGCTGCATCATTCACGCAGGCGTGGTGATTGGTTCCGATGGTTTTGGTTTTGCCCGCGAGGCCACCGGGGCATGGGTCAAAATTCCGCAAATCGGCCGTGTGGTGATTGGCGATGAGGTTGAGATTGGGGCGAACACCACCATAGATCGCGGCGCTTTGGATGACACCATTATCGGTGATGGTGTGAAACTCGATAACCAGATCCAGATCGGGCATAACGTCAAAATCGGCAAGGACACGGCCATTGCCGGCTGTGTGGGCGTGGCGGGTAGCGCGGTCATCGGTGCGCGCTGCAGCATTGGCGGGGCAGCGATGATCCAGGGACATCTCACTTTGGCGGACGAGGTCGTTGTCACGACAGGCACCTTGGTGACCAAATCCATCACCAAGGCCGGCACCTATAGCGGATCATCCCCATTCTTGACACATGGCGAATGGCTAAGAAATTTTTCGCATTTGCGCCATCTTGATGCGATGGCCGATAAAATCCGCGCCCTTGAACAAAGGCTGCAAGCCATGGAGAAGAAAGCATGAGCGATACCCCTGGGACGACCGCGTTTGATGCGAATAATCCACAAATGGATATTCATCAGGTGCTGAATTATTTACCGCACCGCTATCCCTTTTTGCTGATTGATCGCGTGATTGAGGTGATTCCGCATGAGCGGATCCGTGCGCTGAAAAATGTCAGCATCAATGAACCGTTTTTTCCCGGCCATTATCCTCTCCATCCCGTCATGCCAGGCGTTTTGGTCATCGAAGCCATGGCGCAAGCGGCCGCTATTTTGTCGTTTAAAACCCTCGGGCAGCTGCCTGACGATAGCTCCGTTTATTATTTTGTCGGCATTGACAATGCGCGCTTTAAAAAGCCCGTTAGTGCGGGTGACCAATTGATTTTGGATGTGCAATTAAATCTGAACAAGCGCGGTATCTGGAAATACACGGCCGTCGCCCAAGTAGCGGACGTCGTGGTGGCAGAGGCTAGCTTGATCTGCTCGGTCAAGCCCAGCGCATGACCAGCATCCACCCCACAGCCATCGTGCATGCAGGCGCAGAACTGCATGAGAGCGTCACCGTCGGGCCTTACAGCGTCATTGGCGAGCATGTGAAAATTGGCGCAAACACCGCCATTGGCCCGCACGTAGTGGTTACCGGACACACCACGATAGGCGCGGACAACCGGATTTTCCAGTTTTGTTCGATTGGTGAAGTGCCGCAAGATAAAAAATACGCAGGCGAGCCAACGCGCCTGGAAATAGGCGACCGCAACACCATCCGCGAGAGCTGCACCATTAACTGCGGCACGGTGCAGGATGTGGGTGTGACGCGTCTGGGCAATGACAACTGGATCATGGCCTATGTGCATATTGCGCATGATTGCCAGGTGGGCAACCACGTGATTTTTGCCAACAGCACGCAACTGGCCGGGCATGTGCATGTCGGCGACTGGGTGATTTTGGCGGGCTTTACGGGCGTGCATCAGTTTGTGCGTATCGGCGCGCATGGCATGACCTCGGTGGGCTCGGTGCTGTTGCAGGATATGCCGCCTTATGTGATGGCTGCGGGCAGCCCCGCAGAACCGCGCAGCATCAATGCCGAAGGCTTGAAGCGGCGCGGGTTCCCAGTGGAGGCCATTACACATATCCGACGTGCATTTAAAACCTTGTATAAAAAAGGGCTTTCATTTGATGCGGCCAGGGCAGAGATTGCTGCCCAAGCGGTGAGTGTGCCGGAGCTTGCTGTATTGGCTGAGTTTCTTGATCAGCCGGGCAGAGGAATCATCCGCTGATGGTGCGTATTGCGATGGTCGCGGGGGAGGCTTCCAGCGACCAACTGGCAGCCCATTTGATGGTTGCATTGAAAACCCATGTGCCTGATGCCGAGTTTTATGGCATTGGCGGGCCAAAAATGCAGCGGGAAGGCTTTATTTCCCCTTGGCCTGCGGAAAAGCTTGCAGTGCGCGGCTATATGGAAGCCTTGCGTAATTATCGCGAGATTGCCCGCATCCGGCGGGAATTGCTTAAAACCTTATTGCGCGACCGGCCGGCTATTTTTATCGGCGTGGATGGCTACGACTTTAACGTGTGGCTGGAAAAAAAACTCAAACGGGCGGGCATTCCGACGGTGCATTTTGTGAGCCCTTCGATCTGGGCCTGGCGACGCGAGCGCTTGAAGAACATCGTGCAATCCATGTCGCATATTCTGGCGCTGTATCCCTTTGAGCCCGCCTTGTATGCCGGTACGCCCGTCAAATGTACCTTTGTCGGCCACCCGATGGCCGACGTGATCCCCTTGCAGTCAAACCGTGAAGCGATGCGCGAGCGCTTGAACATCCCGCGTAACCAGCAAGTCATCGCACTCCTTCCCGGCAGCCGCCAGGCCGAATTGCATCACCTGGGGGAAGCTTTTATTGCCACTGCACAATTGCTGCACGAGAAAAACCCGCAGGCATTGTTTTTGGTACCGCTCACGACAGCTCAGACGCGGCGACAGTTCGAGGTTGCCCTGTGGAAACTCAAAGCCAATGAACTGCCTTTGACCCTGATGTTTGGCCACGCGGTGGATGCCTTGACCGCCTGCGATGTGGCGCTGGTCGCCAGTGGTACCGCGACATTGGAGGCTGCGCTGATTGGTCGCCCCATGGTGATTGCTTATAAAATATCCTCCTGGTCGTGGCGCATCATGCGCCGCATGGGTTATTTGCCGTGGATAGGCTTGCCCAATATTCTGGCTGGACGGTTTGTCGTGCCCGAGTTTTTGCAGGATGATGCAACACCTGAAAACTTAGCCCAGGCACTGGGCAACCTGCTGCGCGATAATCAGGTTCGATCCGGTATGCAAGGTGTTTTTGCCAGCATGCATCAAGCGCTGCGGCAAAATACCGCGCAAAAAGCTGCGGCTGCGGTTTTGCCTTATCTGCATCGGGCCATGCAACCAAAGCCAGCCAAATGAATGAGGGCATCTTTAACTTGCCACTTGTCTGCGGAGTGGATGAAGCCGGGCGCGGACCCCTGGCCGGGCCGGTGTATGCCGCAGCCGTCATTCTTGATCCTTCACGGCCGATTGCAGGCTTGGATGACTCAAAAAAACTCAGCGAAAAAAAACGCGCGCGCTTGGCCATCGAGATTCGTGAAAAAGCATTTTCCTTTGGTATCGGCTTTGCCACGGTAGAGGAAATTGATCGACTCAATATCCTGCAAGCGACGATGCTGGCCATGCGGCGCGCGGTGGGGGCATTGCATATCAAGCCGCATGAGGCCTTGATCGACGGCAATCGTTGTCCAGAGCTTGCCTTGCCTGCACGGGCCATTATTGGCGGGGACGCGCTGGAACCCGCGATTTCGGCTGCTTCTATTCTGGCGAAAACCACGCGGGACGCCGTCATGCTGCGTTTGCATGCGGCTTATCCGCAGTATGGGCTGGATCGGCATAAAGGCTATGACACGGCAGTGCATCGGGCAGCACTCACAGCGCATGGTCCGGCGCCTTTTCATCGCAAGAGTTTTGCTCCTGTGCGCGCCCTGCTGAAAAACCCATGAGGACGCCGCGCCTGATTACTTCGCGTACCAATCCTGTCTTCAAGGCCCTGAGCCTGTTAGCGAACGACCCGCGCGCACAGCGCCGCGAAGGGCGCGCTTTGGCCGATGGTATTCATCTGGTGTCTGCCTGCTTTGCTCATGGCATGCTTGTGCAGCAACTCCTGGTCAGCGAGAGCGGGCAGCGGCACCCTGAAATTGCCGCCTTGCTGGCGAATGTCACGGGCGCGGTGGAGGGTCTGGTGTTAAGTGATGCCTTGTTTCGCGAACTCTCCGGTGTGGCAACGCCGACGGGCATTGCGGCGGTGATTGAAATCCCGCAGCCATCCATGCCGACTTTATTCACGGCAGACGTGGTGATGCTCGATGCCATTCAGGATGCCGGCAATGTGGGCACGATACTGCGCACGGCCGCCGCAGCGGGTGTGCGGGATGTGGTGCTGGGTGCTGGGTGCGCTGGCGCTTGGACGCCACGCGTTTTGCGGGCAGGGCAGGGGGCGCATTTTGCCTTGCGTATTTTTGAGCAGGCTGATTTGCTGGCTGCGCTAGATCAATGCCGTGGCACATCGGTGGCCACCGTGGCGCGGGATGGGGTGAGCCTGTACGCATTGGATTTGCGTGCCCCCAGGGTGTGGCTCTTGGGTAACGAAGGCGCAGGGCTATCGTCAGCCCTGGTGAATGCCGCTCAGGATCGCGTCACCATCCCCATGGCGCAAGAGACTGAATCTCTGAATGTCGCGGCTGCCGCTGCCGTATGTCTGTTTGAAGCGGTGCGCCAGCGGCAGTAGCTTGCGTTGATGGCGCGTGCCGACCCTGCTCGAAAAGTTAAGGCAAAAAACCACAACAAGCCGTCCCGCTGTCCTCGCTACGCGCCAGCCCCCCGCCTGAACGCACCACCGGACGCGTCCAACGGCGGTTTCCAGGTTAAACGCGGCATTGTGTCTTGAATGTCACGTCGGCAAGCGCGGTAAACGAATACTCACCAAGGTTCCGCGCCCGCCTGCGCCATCATTGAGCGTGATGCTTGCCTGATGGAACTGGACAATTTCGCGCACGATGGACAAGCCTAGTCCGCAACCATCCCCTGTGCTTTCAGGCAGGCGGTGAAAGCGTTCGAAAATGCGTTCGCGTTCCTCTGCTGGAATACCCGGGCCAGTATCTTCAATGGTAAGCAAGGCATGGCATGTTTCTGCAGCCACGGCCACGGTGACTTTGCCCTGTTGCGGGGTATAGCGTATGGCGTTATCCAGCAAGTTCGCCAGCATTTCATGCAGCATGGTGGCATTCCCCATGACCCGCACGCTGTCCAGACCAGATTCAAAACCCAAGTCAATCTGGTGGGCCAGCGCGTTGGCGACCCACTCAGCCGTTGTGTCACGCGTGAGTTTGACGAGATCCAGCGGCTGTAAATTAAATTCCCTGCCTGACGCAGGCTCAACCCTTGCCATGGCCAATAATTGATTCACCAGATGCGAGAGCTTTAACGTGCTGGCTTGTATCCACTCCAGCGCATGGCGTATGCGGACGGGATCTTGTTCACGCAAGGCCATTTCAGCCTGCATTTGCAAGCCTGCCAATGGCGTGCGCAGTTGATGCGAGGCATCTGCTGTAAAGCGCTGCTGGTGCATCATGCTCTCCTTCAGGCGGTGCAAAAGGTTGTTCATAGCGTGCAGCAGTGGATGAACTTCTTTCGGCGAATCAGCAATCGGCACCATGCTCAAATCGCGGTGCGAGCGTTGTTCGATGGCCTCTTGCAACTTGTCCAGTGGCCGGAGTCCGCGCCGGATACCGTAATGCACCAGGATGATGGCCAATAGGACGAGCAAGATCTGCGGCAGCATCATGGTAGTAATGACTTCATTTGCCAGTTGATCCCGTTTGGATTTTGTTTCAGCCACTTGTATGAGTGCCTCTCCCTTGGCACTTGTGCCGGTAAGGGGTAAAGAAAAGGCAACGATGCGTACCGATTTTTCGCCGAATTGGGCATCGTAATAAACATGGCCGCCAGGGGGGGGCAGCTGTGCGGGCAAGGGCAGGCCAGCTTCACCCGTAATCAACTGGCCCTTGGGATCAGTGATGCGATAATAAACCCAGTCGTCCTTGTCATATTCCAGCAGGTCGAGCGCTTTTTGCGGCAAATCCACAACCACCCGTCCCTTCACAACCAAGACCTGGTCGGCTAAAGCGAGCGCGGCACGAAAAAGCGAGCGGTCATAAGCCAGATTGGCAAAATGGTAAGCACGAAAGTAGGAGTTCACGCCCCCTAATATCAGCAACGGGATGAGCATCGACAACAGCCAGACGAGCAGCTGTCGGCGCAATGAGCGGGATCTAGTTTTCATGCGCAGCTTGTTCTTTTTCCAGCAAATAACCCAGCCCGCGTATGGTACGGATGCGCGCGCCTGAGCGCTCCAGTTTTTTTCTCAGGCGATGGATATAGACCTCAATGGCGTTTTCGCCCAAGTCATTGTCCCAGTTGCACAGTGCCGCCATGATTTGTTCTTTGCTGACGACTTTGCCTTGCCGTAACAGCAAGACTTCCAGGACGCTGATTTCTCGGGCAGACATTTCCAGCGTCAACTCACCACACCGAACGCGCCGTGCCGTAGGGTCGAAAGTCAGCTCGCCACAGCTCAGGTTCATATTGGAACCGAACTGCCCGCGCCGAATCAAGGCACGCACCCGCGCTTCCAGTTCAATCAGATTAAAGGGCTTGGTCATGTAATCATCTGCACCCAGATCCAGCCCCCGCACACGGTCTTCCATCGCATCCCGCGCTGTGAGCACGAGTATCGGTGTTGTCCCACCCCGCGTGCGCAAACGGCGTAGCACTTCAGTGCCTTCCATTTTGGGTAAGCCCAGGTCAAGAATCGCTAAATCATAGATGGCATCTTGCAGCATGGCATTGGCTTGTTCGCCATTGGCAGCATAGTCCACCGCATAGCCAGATTGACTTAAGGCACGTGTCAAACCATCGGCTAAGGCCGGGTCATCTTCAATAATCAAAATTCGCATCGAAATATTTTTTCTGTAAGTTTCGTGAAAGCCTAGCTGCGTAAAGTGACATCCAAGGCAAGCGAATGGATGGAGCAAATGTCTCAAACAAATGATTCAAGTTTCTGACATTGATTGCCTTGAGCGTTTTACTGGTTTTCAAGAAGTTCTCAGGTTCATAGATTCTTAGTGTAACGGCTGTATCCATTTCAACATTTTTAAATTTCAGGAGACTTAAATGTCCAAATTGTCCACTGCCCTGATCGCTGGTCTGTTCGCTGTTTCTGTTAACGTATTTGCTGCCGATGCAGCTCCCAAAGCTGCTGCTTCTGCCCCTGTCGCTGAAAAGGCTGCTGTTCCTGCCGCTGCTGAAAAGCCTGCGGCTCCTGCTAAAAAAGCAAAACACAAGCATGCCAAGAAGGCAAAAGCTGCTGCCCCTGCTGCAGAAGCCGCTGCTAAGTAATTCGTTTCCTGGTGGTTACAAAAGCGGCGCCTTGGCGCCGCTTTTGTTTGGTGAGCCGCCAAGATTCATCGCTTAAGAATCGCTCATCAATAAAGGCGCTTTTAAAGTCCATCCAGATAAATTGCGCTAAATGAACTCATGCTGCTCAAGGCGCGCCTTGAACATACCGAGCGATGTTAAAAAAACTGCCAGGTATTGTTTTGAAAGACCAGCTGTTCATCAAGATAAACCTTTTCCGTAGCGGCAAAGACATCCACGTGATGCCTTGCGCTGGCGCGGCGAATTTGGGGCTTGGTGTACAAGCCATGTTTTGCGCCGAGCGATAAATGGATGCCGCACATGCGCTCATAGGTGCCGATATCGCTCACTTTTGTGTCTCTAGTGAACGCTCGGTTCATGCCAAAGCCCAATTCGCGTACCCAGATATCGCCTTCATCCGCGCGGATGTTGGCGAGTACCTGATCAAACGCTGGCGTAGAGTTGAAAACAGCAGACACTCTGCCGCGTGTGATCTCCAGGGTAATGGGTGTTTCTGGCTCATTGACCGCAAACGACGTGTCGCCAAAAATGAAAATCCGCACACGGCCATTGACGGCTTCCAAGTCTTGCGACTCGGTAAAAACTTCGCCGATCGGAAACTGCCCACCGACATTTTTCATCTGGCGATAATCGCCTATGTTGAGTTTGGCTGGCTCAAAGGGTGCTGCAAAAATCAGGTTTTCGCCACCACTCTCTAGCCTGCCCGATAGTGCACGGTCGATCCGTGCCTTGAGTGCATGGCCCACAGTGCGGTAATACGTCGCATCGTAAGCGAGTGCTTCAATGTAATGCAGCGCTTCACCGCCGGGCATGCGGGAAAGGTGCGGGTGTTCAATGACTTTTAATGAGCGCTTGAACAGCTCAATGCGAATGCGATAAGCCTCCAGGCGAAAACTGGTGGATTGGATCAGAACCACAAGGTCGCCCGCAGAGAGCAAATCGATCGCCGCAAGAATGGCTTCCGGCGAGGAGCTGTCAAAGTCGATAAATTGGGCGTTGGGCAGGCAGTTTTGGTAGGCCGTTGTCAAGGTCATGGCCAAATCGGATTGCGAATCTGCGACGACCAGCGCTGATTGTGGATATTGATACCCAATGGCCAGTGAAAGCATGTCGGAGATATTCTTCTCAGCGCGTTCAAGGGATTGTTTGGGCAGGGAGGCCGTGCAGGCGGGGCGAGTGTTGATTATTTTCTCCAGATGCGTGCATCGGGATGTGAGGCCCCATGGCGAGCAAAACGTAATTGATTTTTCATTTTAGACGATAAGCCACTCAATCGCGGACGGCATTTACCCTGCCAAATTCAGCCTGCCAGTGGGTCGTTTTTAGAAAGTTTTATCGCCGTCATTATTCAAAGGTGAAATAAAAGCTATTTTCCGTAATGCAGCATTTCTCGGTGGTGATCAAATAAACTGCCGGGCACTTTCTCGTACAGTTAGAGCACAGCCGGTGTTGACTAGATGCTGATTGTGTGAGTTGAGTGGGAAGTTTTTAACAAGAATTAATCAAGGAGAATTTTTAAAGGTGAAGAATAACGTTAGCAAAGCGCTCATCGTCGGCTTGGCCATGGGTTTAACGGGTGTTGCTACCGCAGCAACCGAAGCGGAGATTGATGCCTTTATGAATCCTTATGCTAAGGGTTTTCCTTCAGCGCCAGGAGTCAAGGAAGGTGTCGTGATTGATAAAAACAATGCCGATCAGTTTAAAGCTGTGTTGACGCCGAGAATTTACGATCAGATTAAAGCAGGCAACACCACCATTAATATCGGCAAACAGCTTAGCGCGCCAGCACCTGCGGCGTATGTTGCGGCCTCGAAAAAGTCGGAAGCCACAACCAAGGTGGAATTTGGCATGGGCAAGATTACGGGTTATCAGGGTGGTTTGCCTTACCCTTATGAGCCTTCGGCCAGCGACCCTCATGCGGGCGAGAAGTTAGCCTGGAATGTGCGCTATGGCCTTGAGATTCCTGATGATATTGCCATCGGCCCTTTCGTTTGGGAGTACCGCGATGCCAACACGGGAAAGATCAACCGTACCGTCGATATGGATCCTTCCTATATTTCCAATACTGGCTTTCGGACAATGAACAAGCCGCAGCATATGCCAGGCTCCGAGGAGTTTTTTAACCTTGACCTGATCACGGTCAAGTCCCCGCAGGACTTGTATGGCACGGCCTTGTTGTTCAAGCGCCGCGTAGATAGCTCGCGCGATGATGATGGCCAGTTGTATTTGGGCTTTCAGCGTCGAGCGCGCCGCTTGTCTACCTCAGCGACAACCGATCCTTTCCTCGGCTCCAACTTCATGATCGAAGAGTTCCGCGGGTTCAATGGAAAATTGAGTGACTTCAACTGGAAATATGTTGGTACGAAGAATCTGCTGACCGCTTACTACACCCACAAAGATGCCAAGTTGCGTGACGACTATAAAACCAATGATTGGCGTTTCACATCATTTAAAGGCAAGGGTCAATGCTGGGCGGACGCACCCTGGAGCTTGCGCAAGACTTACATCATTGAAGCAACACCTAAGCGTCCTGATCATCCGGTCCTGAAACGTACGATGTACATTGATGCCGAGTCTTTCCATGTGGTGGTCACTGAAATTTATGACCGCAAGAATGAGTTCTGGAAGCTCTTGGTCCAAGGCATTGGGCATCCGTCTGGCCAGTTGCCTGAAGTGGCCAAAAAGAATGTGTGGACCTGGGATGCCGACTCAATGATTGACGTTCAGGCGAACCAATGTACGACACTGAATTTCCGTGTTAAATCATTGGAAACCGTGCCAGCGAACTTCTACACGCTTGAATATATCCGTTCGCGTCAATAAAAAGGATGTTTTATTGGCGGGGCTGCTTGCGCCATTGCAAGCAGCCCCGTTTTTTATTTATGCCTGCTTGTTTGGCGGGGGAATATCCCGCCGTCTTGCCAGCGCCGACTTTTTCTTTGCTTGCTTTACTGTCTCAATAGCCTGCGGCCAGTCCTGTTGGGCGTCGCGGGTCAATGGCACCGTAAAAGCGGTTGTCGCCTATGGGTTTAGCGCCTAAGGCAGGCGCACCAATCAAGATGCCCGCCGCGTGATTGGCGGGCTGCGGGTTGCCCAATTTGTGCCCCATGCCAACCAATAGGTTTTTGGTATCAGGACTTAATGCGTAAGTCTCGACCTCGGTTGTATCTGGCAACCATTGTTGGTGAAAGCGCGGTGCGTTGATGGCTTCCTGGATGGTCATGCCATAGTCGATGACATTGATGATGGCATGCACGACGACCGTAATGATGCGGCTGCCGCCGGGTGTGCCGATCACCATGACGGATTTGCCGTCACGCGTGACGATCGTCGGGCTCATCGAACTCAACGGGCGCTTACCTGGAGCGATGGCATTTTTGCTGCCTTGCACCAGGCCAAACAGGTTGGGGATGCCGGGCTTGACCGTAAAGTCATCCATCTCGTTATTGAGCAAAATGCCCGTGCCTTTGGCGGTGACCCCGGCGCCAAACCAGCCATTCAGCGTGTAGGTGACGGAAACGGCATTGCCTGCTCGATCCACAACTGAATAATGTGTGGTGTTAGTGCTTTCGGCTGGGATGTCGTGGGGCGATATGCCTGGCTTGATGTCAAGTGAGGCGCTGGCTTGGTCAGTGCGGATGGCTGAGCGGATTTTTGCTGCATAGGCTTTGTCGACTAACTGTGTGACGGGATTGCCCACAAAGCTGGGGTCGCCAAGATAATGATTGCGGTCAGCATAGGCATGGCGCATGGCTTCGATTTGATAATGCACAGCTTGCGCGGAAAGATAGCCCAAGTCTTTCAAGGGATAGCCTTCGAGAATATTGAGGATTTCACACACCACTACACCGCCAGAACTGGGCGGGGGGGCTGAAACAATGTGATAACCCCGGTAATCGCATTCTACCGGGGCAAGTTCGCGGGCTTGGTAGCGGGCAAAGTCCGTTGTGCCCAGCAGGCCGCCGCCACGCTGGCTGGCGGCAACAATGGACCGGCTGATCGCGCCACTATAAAAAGCGCGCGGTCCGGCTTGGCTGATACGGGTGAGTGATTTGGCTAAATCGTGTTGTATCAGCCGCTCGCCGGGTTGAAAAGGCTGGCCTCGCTTTAAAAAAATGGCCGCACTGGCCGGGTCGCGGCGAAAAGTTTCAGTCGCCAGGGTGAGCATGTCCACGTCGCCCTGGTCCAGCACAAAGCCTTGTCTGGCAAGGCCAATCGCCGGGGTGATGAGCTGGTGGCGTGTCATCGTGCCATAGCGTGCGCGGGCAAGTTCCAAACCCGCGACTGTTCCGGGTACGCCAACTGCCAGATATCCCTGGGTGCTGAGTTTGGGTTTTACCTGGCCTGACAGGTCCAGATACATGTCAGGCGTTGCTGCCAGTGGCGCTGCTTCGCGAAAGTCTACGAAGGTCTTGCGCCCGTCAGCTAACTGAATCGTCATAAACCCACCGCCACCCAGGTTGCCCGCTGCGGGGTAAACCACCGCCAGTGCATAGCCTACCGCGACTGCGGCATCAACCGCATTGCCACCTTTTTTGAGCGCATCCACCCCGACCTGGGTCGCTAAGTGATGGGCGGTAACCACCATGCCGTTTTTTGCTGCGATGGGTAGCGGTGAGGCGGCTTGAATGCCGAACGTTGTGGTTCCCAGAACAAGGCTGATGAGCCAGCTGACGACGATTTTCTGGCTTTTTTGGCTTGCGCGGGTTAATGCAGGCAAAAACGGTTGGCGGGCAGGGTTGATGGGTTGCATGGTCGCTGGCTTAGCAAGTACGCCGATCAATATTCAAGGATTGCAACAGCGTGGCGCCAATTTCTTCAATGGACTTGCTGGTTGATTCCAGCCAGCTAATGCCCTCGCGGCGCATGAGTTTTTGTGCCTGGTCAATTTCCCAGCGGCAGTTTTCCGGCGAGGCGTATTTGCTGTCGGGGAGGCGTTCCTGGCGTATGGTCGAGAGGCGCTCAGGGTCGATGGTGAGCCCGAACAGCTTGTGACGGTGTTTGGATAAGCCATCAGGTAGTTTGTTGCGTTCAAAGTCCTCGGGAATCAATGGATAGTTGGCTACTCTAATGCCATATTGAATGGCGAGATAAAGGCTGGTAGGGGTTTTGCCGCTGCGCGAGACGCCAACGAGAATCACGTCCGACTTGTCCAGTCCGGCACTGGAAATGCCATCATCATGGGCGAGGGTGAAATTGATGGCGTCAATGCGCGCAACGTATTCGGACGAGTTCACCCCGCTATGGCTGCGGCCTATGGTGTGGCTGGATTTCATGCCAAATTCGGCTTCCAGGGGGGCAATGAAGGCGCCAAAGAAATCAAGAATCAAGGCATTGGCGCCATGCAGGATTTTGGCTGTTTGCGGGTTAACCAAGGTGGAAATGACCACTGGCCGATGGCCATCCCGCCTCCCGGCAGCATTGATCTGGGCAACGCAAGCGGCGGCCTTGGCATCCGAATCAACAAATGGCATGCGCACTTGCGCCAAGGGAATGCCTTCAAATTGCGAGAGCAGGCTATGCCCCAGGGTTTCTGCGGTAATGCCTGTGCCATCGGAGACAAAAAAGACTGTATGGCGGTGGGGTGAATCGGATGGCGTAGGCGAGAATGAGGGCATGAATAATCTCTCAACAAGGCGGAAGGTGCGTAGAAGGGGTGCAAATGGCTATAAAATGGCGGTTTTCCCGCCATGTTAACAGAAGGAACTTGCATGTCTTCATCTACACCATTCACGCATCGCTACGCGATTGGATTTGAACATTTACGCATGACCGATGTCGGTGATGTCGGCGGCAAAAATGCCTCCTTGGGCGAGATGATCAGCCAGTTGGCCGCATCCCATGTGCGCGTGCCCGGTGGTTTTGCGACCACCGCGCTGGCTTATCGTGAATTCCTTGCCCACCAAGGCCTGGCGGATCGCATCAATGCGGCATTGAATGCGCTGGATGTGGATGATGTCTCGCAACTGGCCAAAGTGGGCGCGCAAATTCGCCAGTGGGTGGTGGATACGCCTTTCCCGCCCAGGTTGGAAAGCGAGATCAAGGATGAGTACGAGCAACTGATTGCCGTGAGCGGCCCTGACGCCACCTTTGCCGTGCGGTCTTCGGCCACGGCAGAGGACTTGCCCGATGCGTCTTTTGCCGGCCAGCAAGAGAGCTTTTTGAACATTCATGGCTACGAGAACATTCTCCATGCTATTAAAGAAGTGTTCGCGTCACTTTATAACGACCGCGCGATTGCCTATCGCGTGCATAAAGGCTTTGCGCATGCTGAAGTGGCGCTATCCGCCGGCGTGCAACGCATGGTGCGCTCGGATACGGGCGCATCCGGCGTGATGTTCACCATGGATACCGAATCCGGCTTTGATCGGGTCGTGTTCATCACATCCAGCTATGGCCTGGGCGAAACCGTGGTGCAGGGGGCGGTGAATCCCGACGAGTTTTATGTGCATAAAGACACGCTCGCCCAAGGCAAACCCTCGATCATTCGCCGCAACATGGGCAGTAAGCTCATCAAGATGATTTTTACGGCCTCGCGCCAGGCCGGACGCAGCACCGAAACCGTGGATGTGCCGGAGGGGGACCGCCATGTGTTTTCATTGACAGACGCGGACATTCTGGAACTGGCGCGTTATGCCATGACGATTGAAAAGCATTACGCATGCCCGATGGATATTGAGTGGGGCAAGGATGGTCAGGATGGCAAGCTGTACATCCTGCAAGCACGTCCGGAAACCGTGAAGTCGCAAGACAACCATGCCTCGGTGATCGAGAAGTACAAGCTCCAGCAGCACGGCAAAGTGCTCACCAACGGCCGCGCGATCGGGCAAAAAATCGGTGCGGGCGTGGTGCGTGTGGTGACTGATCCTTCAGAGATGCACCTGGTCCAGCCGGGCGATGTGCTGGTTGCCGACATGACTGACCCGAACTGGGAGCCCGTCATGAAGCGCGCCTCGGCCATTGTGACCAATCGCGGCGGGCGTACTTGCCATGCGGCGATTATTGCGCGTGAGTTGGGCATCCCGGCGATTGTGGGTTGCGGCAATGCCACCTCGGCTTTGACCGAAGGCGAGGAAGTCACCGTTTCCTGCGCTGAAGGCGATACCGGTTATGTATATCGCGGTAAGCTGGCGTTTGGCGTGACTCGCCAGGATGCGGGCAACTTGCCCAAGCTGCCCGTCAAAATCATGATGAACGTCGGTAATCCTGAGCTGGCTTTTGAATTCGCCCAGATTCCGAATGCCGGCGTGGGTTTGGCGCGGCTTGAGTTCGTCATCAACAACATGATCGGTGTGCATCCCAAGGCGATTCTGGAAATTGATCAAGTGCCCGCCAGCCTGCGCGAAGAAATCTTGCGCCGTTCACGCGGTTATGCCTCGCCCGCAACCTTCTTCGTTGAAAAACTGGCCGAAGGTGTCGCCACCATTGCCGCTGCGTTTTATCCGCAACCGGTGATTGTGCGTTTGTCTGACTTCAAATCCAATGAATACCGCAAGCTTTTGGGCGGCGAGATTTACGAGCCGGAAGAAGAAAACCCCATGCTGGGCTTCCGTGGCGCATCGCGTTACATTGCGCCTTCCTTCCGCGCCTGTTTCGAGATGGAATGCCGTGCCATGAAGCGTGTGCGCAACGAGATGGGGCTCACCAACGTGCAGATCATGGTGCCTTTCGTGCGTACGGTGGAAGAAGCCCGCACCGTGGTTGAGCTCCTGGCTTTGCACGGTTTGCGCCGCGGTGAACAGGACTTGAAGCTCATCATGATGTGCGAGATTCCGTCGAATGCCTTGCTGGCTGAGGAGTTCCTCGAATACTTCGATGGTTATTCGATCGGTTCGAACGATTTAACGCAGCTTACGCTCGGCCTGGACCGTGACTCGGGTCTGGTGGCGCAATCGTTCGACGAGCGCGATCCGGCAGTCAAAAAGCTGCTCGCCATGACCATCTCGACGTGCAACCGCTTGGGCAAATACGTGGGCATTTGCGGTCAAGGCCCATCCGACCATGTGGATTTTGCCGAGTGGCTGATGGACGAAGGCATTCAAACGATTTCGTTGAATCCTGATACGGTGATTGATACCTCGTTGCGCCTGGCTGGCCATAAAAAATAAGCCATGCAATTATTCTGGTGGCACTGGATGGTATTAGGCCTTGGGCTGGCGTTGGCGGAATTGGCGTTGCCCAGTTTCTTTATCATCTGGTTTGCGCTGGGTGCTTTGATCGTTGGCGTGGTTTTGCTTATTGCGCCCGCCATGGGCTTTGCTGCACAGGTGCTGTTATGGACCATCGCTTCCATTCTGATGACGGTGCTGTGGTTCAAGTTCTTTCGCAATGCCGGTAAAACGCGCTTTGGGCAAGCCGATGCCGTGCTGGGCGAAGTGGGCGTGCTGGTGCGGAGCATCGAGCCCATGGAGGCGCTGGCAGGGCATGCCGCCAATAATCCATCCGGCCGTGGCGAAGTGCGTTTTCAAAAGCCGCTGATGGGCGCGGATACCTGGCCTTGTCTGGCGAATGAAGCAATCGCTGCAGGCACCCGCGTCAAGGTTCTGGGTGTGGATGGCCAGTTTTTAAAAGTGGGCAGGACTGCCTTGACTACCGCAGCTAATCCAAACGCAGGCAAGACATAAGGAGTTCATGATGGGTGGTTTTGGTTTTGTTGTCATCGCATTTTTTGTGTTCGCTGCGGTTACCGTTGCCAAGGGCGTGCGGATTGTGGCGCAGGGCGAGGAATGGATTGTGGAGCGTTTGGGTAAATACCACACCACGCTTTTGCCGGGTTTGAATGTAATTATTCCTTACCTAGACCAGGTGCGTTACAAACTGGTGACCAAAGACATCATCCTGGATGTGCAAGAGCAGGAGGTGATCACCAAAGACAATGCGGTGATTATTACCAATGCCATTGCCTTCATTAAAATTACCGATCCCGTCAAGGCCGTATATGGCGTGACGGATTTTTCCGAAGCTATCCGCAACATGATCATGACGACCTTGCGTTCCATTATCGGTGAAATGAATCTGGATGAGGCCTTGTCGAATCGCGATGCCATCAAGGCGCGTTTGCGCGAGAGTATTGCCGACGAGGCGATTGACTGGGGCCTGACGGTCAAATCAGTTGAAATCCAGGACATCAAGCCGTCTGAATCCATGCAGCGCGCGATGGAAGCGCAGGCTTCTGCCGAGCGCGAGCGCAAGGCCACGGTGACGCGTGCGGAAGGCACGAAGCAATCGACCATTCTGAATGCCCAAGCGCAGTTGGAGTCAGCCCGCTTGCAAGCGGAAGCGCAAGTGACTTTAGCGACGGCCAGTGCGGAAGCGATCAAGCGGGTGGCGGTTGCCTTGGGCAGTGATGATGCGCCCGTGCGTTATTTGCTGGGTGAGAAATACATTCAGACCCTGGGCAATTTAGCCACCTCTGAAAACGCTAAAACCGTGGTGTTGCCCGCTGACTTGCAAGACGCCTTGCGCGGCATGTTTGGCCGTCCGCGCGTTTGAGCATGCAGCCAATCGACTTGCGCAAATTCACCAACCCCTGTTTGATCTGTGCGTTATCTCGCTTTTGAGACGGCGACACGCCGTCTATCAGTCGCCCTGTGGCAGGATGGCGAGATCACCGAACGCTGGGCAGACATGCCTAACAGCGGTTCCGAGGTCTTGTTGCCCTGGGCGAACGAGTTGCTGGCTGAATCCGGCATCACCTTCAAGGCACTTGACGGCATTGCCTTTGGCGCGGGTCCCGGCGGCTTTACGGGTTTGCGTCTGGCATGTGGCGTCACGCAAGGTCTGGCATTTGGCCTGGATGTGCCCGTCGTGCCTGTTTCAACGCTCGCAGCGCTGGCCTTGGCAACGGGCGAGCGTACAGGGGGGCGGCATGCGGTAGAAAATGTCTGGACCTGCTTGGATGCGCGCATGAATGAGGTTTATTTGGCGGCTTATCGCGTGGCAGACGGAACAGCGCATGAAGTCATTCCGCCGCAATGCCTGCCACCGGCATCTGTTGGCAGTGCGGACTTGTTTGCCGCGGCGCCTCCGGGGGATTCTCCAGGGAGGGATGCAAAGCTTCGCGCCGTGCTGCCAGCGCCGACTTTTTTGCCAGCTTGCGGCGCAGGCGATGGCTTTAAGTCGTATGGCCAGGTGTTGGCTGCGCAATTGCCCGATTTAATCGGCATACATGCGGATATTTTTCCGACGGCGTCTGCGGTTGCGCGTTTGGCCGCCCGTGTGTTCGCAAGGGGGGGCGGTTTGTCGGCTGAACTTGCGCAACCGATTTATGTGCGCGATAAAGTCGCCTTTACCACGGCCGAGCGTTTGGCTCGCGGTGGTTTGAAGTGAGTGGCGTGAAATGGGTAGATTGAAGTTGGGGAATTTGAGTGGGCAACCCTTAGTGGGCAACCTTTAGCGGGCAACCTTGAGTGAGCCATTTTGAGTGAGTTGTCTCAAGGCCTGTCGATGAATGTCCTGCCTATGCCTGTCCCCCGCAATTTCTCCATTCTGCCCATGTCGCCAGCGGATATTGAACAAGTCTCCGCCGCTGAAAAAAAGCTGCATCCTTCGCCTTGGACGCGCGGCAATTTTGCCGATGCGCTCGCTGCAGGTTATGACGCACAAGTGATGCGCGACGCCGATGGACGCTTGGTCGCTTACGGCTTGGTGATGCAGGGGGTGGAAGAGGCAGAGTTGCTGAACTTGAGTGTGATAAAAGAGTTTCAGCGCCAGGGCGCAGGGGCTCTTTTGTGCGAATATTTGCTGCAACGTGCCAAGGCCATGGGGGCGCTCCGGATGTTCCTCGAAGTGCGCGCAGGCAATATCGCTGGCCGTGCTTTGTACAGGCGCCTCGGATTTGCCCAGATCGGCCAGCGCCGGGGCTATTATGCGGATGCGGACAATCGGCGCGAAGATGCGATTGTCATGGAAAAAACGCTCTCTGGCTGAGTTTTGAAGCTGAGGAAACTTTGATGATTACGAACTTGATGCTGAATTTTCACGCCCATCAACCATGTGATGAAAACCAGCGATGAAGCCTAGTCGAGAGCGCCTCTTGCGCGAAATGGGGCTGGGTCCGGTATGGACATTGCGCACGCCCAGAGAGGCTGTCAATAATCAGCCTGAAATTCATCCGGCTGCGCCTGATTTGCCGCTTGTTGAGGCGACGGATCTGGACGCGCCGAAGATCAAGGCCGTGCCCGCAGCAGTCGTTCAGGCGCCAGTGGCGCAGGCGACCGTGCCATCGGCTACAGCGTCGCCAGATTCAGCCATTGCCCTGCCTGACTGGTCATCCCTGGAAGCCCGTGTCGCGGCGTGTCGCCAGTGCCGGCTTTGTGAAACGAGGAAGCAAGCCGTGTTGGGCGTGGGTGACCGGCAAGCCGACTGGTTGTTTGTGGGCGAAGGCCCGGGGGCGGAAGAAGATGCGCGTGGCGAGCCGTTTGTCGGCCAAGCCGGGCAATTGCTGGACAATATGCTGGCCTCGATTGGTTTGCGGCGCGGACATGATGTCTATATCGCCAACGCGGTGAAATGCCGCCCGCCGGAAAACAGGACACCAGACGCTGCAGAAATTGCCGCTTGCCGGCCTTATCTTGCTGAGCAGATTGCCTTGTTGCAGCCTAAATTGATTGTTGTCATGGGACGCCCTGCGGCGCAAGCGATTCTGCAAGCCGAGGTGAAAATCAGCGATATGCGTGGCAAGCTGCATGACTACAACGGCATACCGGTGATTGTGACTTATCATCCGGCGTATCTGCTGCGCAACCTGATGGAAAAAGCCAAGGCGTGGGAAGATTTATGCTTTATGCGCCGCACGATGCGGGCACTAAAAGCTGCCTGGCGCGATGAGTAAAAAATCCACCACCGCGCTACCCTTGCGCCTGAGGTACAGATATTGCGATTATCCATCTCATGGCCATTCATTACCCTAAATCTTTCTTCAAACTGCTCTCCGCAGGTTTTTTGCTGGCGGTTTTACCGTTGATCATCGGTTTGTTGATCAATACTGTCGCCATACAGCGACTCGCCACGCAAAGCCAGCGCGCCATTTATGATGCCGCGCGGGTGACCCATGCGGCGCGTGAATTAAGCGAGACAGCAAATTCCCTGGAGCGCATCGCGCAACAAAGCGTCATTCTTAAAGATGATGCGATGTGGGAAAATTATCTGCTGCTCCATCAACGATTTGTCAATGTCAGCGTGCGCCTGGGGCAACTGCCGCTTGAATCCGCCATGCGGACGGAGCTGACCATGCTGCAGGCAACAGAGCAGCAGTTGCATATCTCACTGGTGCAAATGGGCGTTAATGCCAAGGATGCACCGGACATGGCTATTCAGTACGCTGGCGTTGCTGACACCGCGCGGGAATTATTGACCCGCTCAAGCCAGGTGATTGACCGGGAGGCTGAATCCTTAAATCGCCTGGCTGGAAAAACTGAATTGCAGGTCAAGCGACAGCTCTTTTTGTTATTGCCTCTCTCGATTGTCATCGTGGCAGGGTTTACCTATTTGCTGGCCAAACCGATTGCCCAGCTAGAGCAGGGGATACGCGATTTGGGCGAGCGTCGGTTGGATGCGCCCATTGAAGTGGTAGGGCCGGAGGATTTGAAGCAGTTGGGGAACCGATTGGACTGGTTACGCTTGCGGCTGGTGCAGTTGGAAGAACAGAAAAGCCGCTTCTTGCGGCATATCTCACACGAGCTTAAAACCCCGCTCACCGCCTTGCGGGCGGGATCGGATTTACTGGCCGAGGAAATTGCCGGGCCATTGACTACCAAACAGCAGGAGATTGTGCGCATCTTGCGGCAACACAGCCTGGATTTGCAATGCTTGATTGAAGATTTGCTCCGCCATGGCGAGTCCGAGTTTCAGCAAACCCCGCTGAAGCTGCAACCTGTCAAGTTACTGGAAATTATTCGGTATGTTGCCGATAAACAGCGCCTCGCGATGGCTGCACGCCACATCGAGCTGGCGCTCGATGTGGATGGCTTTACGGTCAATACCGATGTTGAGCGTTTGCGCGTGGTGGTGGATAATTTTCTGTCCAACGCGATTAAATACTCGCCGCCCTACGGAACGATTACGGTATCTGCAAAACAGGAGCACGGGCGGGCTGTGTTATCAGTGATTGATGAAGGTCCGGGCGTGGCTGCGGACGATATGGAAAATCTGTTTGACCCGTTTTATCGCGGGCGGGCTGTGGCTGCAGGCGCCGTCAAAGGTTCAGGTTTGGGCTTGTCCATCGCAAAGGAGCATGTACTCACCCTGGGTGGGGAAATTAGCGTGGGCAAAGGGCGAGGCCACTTTTCAGTATCGCTGCCACTCCAGGTGTAATGGCAATCAAGATGAATTTTTATACGCGAAGCAGGCTTTTTCATGCTCTTTTAGCGGGTCTGGTGCTCTTCGGGTGCGGTAGCGCGCCGCCATCCACGCCTGCTGGGTCGGTGATGGCGAACTTCCAGTCGCCACGAAGCGAGCATGCTTTTCTGGTCTATTTTGATCAGCTCCGGCAGTTGTCTTCAACAGAGCTGGCAAAGGAGGTTGATCGGGTGCGCAAGAACTATGCAAAAGACAAATCCCCTTTCTATCAAATGCAATATGCAGTCGTTTTATCTGTGCCAGGAGGGGATGCGCGCCATGCGCTGCAACTGTTGGAACCCTTGGTGAAAGACACCAGGCGCCGCGATTATTCGTTGTATTTCCTGGCGGCACTATTTTATGCCGAAGCAGTCGAGCGCGTGCGGCTGGAATCCCAGGCGCAAGCACAAGCGTCCCAGCTGCAAGCGCATGCAACGGCGTTGCAAGCCCAAACCCTGCGTGCAGATGAGCTGCAAAACAAGCTTGACGCATTAAAAGATATTGAGAGAAAAATGATGCAACGCGAAACGCTGATCAAGCCATGAGCACGACACCCCCACGAATTCTGCTGGTTGATGATGATGCGGACTTGTTGCGTCTTTTGGCCATTCGCCTGGAGAGCGCGGGATACAGCGTCATGACAACCCTTAAGGCGCAACAGGCGCTGGCGATGATCGGGCTCGAACGCCCCCATCTGGTAATCACTGATTTACGTATGCCGGGCATGGATGGCGTTGCCTTGTTTGATGCGATTCAGGCAACGCATTCGAGCTTGCCGGTGATTATTTTGACGGCGCATGGGACTATCCCTGATGCCATTGCCGCGACCAACCGGGGCATATTCGGTTATCTCACCAAACCTTACGATGCGCAAGAGTTATTGGTGCAAGTTGAGCAAGCGCTTCGATTTTCAACCAGCACCCACGCGGCCATGTTAAGCGATCAGGCCTGGCGAGAAAAAATTGTCACCCAAAGCCCGCTCATGGAAAGCCTTCTGGCGCAAGCTCATCTGGTTGCGGCAAGTGATGCCGGCGTGATGCTGTATGGTGAATCCGGCACTGGCAAGGAGTTACTGGCGCAGGCTATTCATCAAGCCAGTGCGCGCGCAAAAAAGCCGTTTGTGGCCGTGAACTGTGGGGCGATTCCGGAAAATCTGCTGGAATCTGAATTGTTTGGCTATGTGCGCGGTGCTTTTACCGGCGCTGCCAAGGATTATACCGGGTTGGTCAGGGAGGCTCATGGCGGCACGCTGTTTTTAGATGAAATTGGCGACATGCCCCTGCCATTGCAAGTCAAGTTATTGCGCATGCTGGAACAAAGAGAAGTCCGCCCCTTGGGTGAGGCTAAATCCCATCCAGTGGATATTCGCGTGATCAGCGCAACACACCGTGATCTGGAGGTCGAAATGACAGAAGGCCGGTTTCGGAGTGACTTGTTTTATCGCCTCAAGGTGGTGGCGCTATCCATTCCGGCGCTGGCGGACCGGCGGGATGATATTCCCTTGCTCGCCCGGCATTTTTTACGCACCCTGGCAGAGCGGTACCGTCGGGAGGTGAATGGATTTTCACCCGAGGCCATGGAAATTCTGGTGCGTGCCCGCTGGCCAGGCAATGTGCGGCAATTGCTGAATGTGGTGGAGCAGGCGGTGGCCTTGTCCACCGGGCCGATAGTGCCCGTCCTCTTGGTGCAAAATGCAATTCAGGCTGTGGAAGATATTGTGCCTTTTGATGAAGCTCGCCGCCGTTTTGAAGCCGACTATCTTGCCCGCCTGCTCAAGATGACGGGTGGCAACGTGGCCAGTGCAGCAACGCTTGCCCAGCGCAATCGGACAGATTTTTACAAGCTGCTGCAGCGCCATGCCCTGGATCCTGCCTTATTCAAGTAAATCATCCTGGAAACCTCCGTTTTCCGTTTCCAATGCCATTGGACCATGGATTCCGACTGGACGGGATTGGGATGTCACCGTACCGGATCAATAGGATCATTCCTCCTGTTGCTCAGCGCCCTGTCTTTTATTGGCGACAGGGCGCAAGAGGGCTTTGGGAGATTTGTTTATAACTAACTGTTTATAAATATATAATTATCTGGCATGGTGGTTGCTATGTGATCTTCAGGTGCTTTTTTCAAAGTGCCGGACTGATTACTCAAGGAGCCAACGATGCAACATTTGAAATTTAAAACCGGTTTTGTATTAAGCCTTTTCGTGCTGTTAACAGCATGGCAAACCTCCGCTAAACATGAAACTTCCAGCACGCTGGCTGGCGATGCTGAAGCCCATTCAACCGCAGGCTCGGGTGATGTCTCTTCAGTATTCATCCCCGAGGAGGTGACAGCTGGCGCATCGGTTGCTATACCTTGACCGGTTATGGAAAGGAGGCAAATCATGAGCCAAGCCCCGAAAGTTCTCTATCCTGCCCTGGTTGTTGCGGCCATATCGGTGACGGTGTTCAGTGCATTGGGGATAGAGACTTTATTGAATCGCACGCCGCTTGCACATTCGATGGGCCAGACGCAAAAGTCAGGTGCTGATGGCGTATCGGGACATGGCGAGGCTGACACAAGCCCAGCAGGCAACAAATGGCGTGAGCCATCCGCTAACGACGGTGCGGTGCCTGTCGATGGCTCAACAGGGCGGTTTGTCGTTGATAGTTCAGCCGATGACCGCCAAGGCAGATCAAATGCTTTCCCACAACCACTTGCTGCAGCTTCTGTTTGCAATGATTGTGGTGAGATTGTCTCGATCCGGCGCATTGAAACGGCAGGCCAGGGCAGCGGCGTCGGTGCCATTGCCGGCGGTGTCGCTGGCGCCTTGTTAGGCAATCAGATGGGCGCTGGCAATGGCCGGGTCGCCATGACGCTGTTGGGGGGGGCAGGCGGTGCTTATGCGGGCAATACGGTTGAGAAGAACATGCATAAACGCAGCGCTTATCAAATTCGCGTGCGGATGGACAATGGCAAGTTGCGCACCGTCACTCAGCATGAGACGCCGGATTTTCGCGCCGGCGATCGGGTGCGGATCAAGCAAGGTGCGCTATGGCCTGTATAGCCCGGCGCCTTTGCGCCCGCAAGCGACATGGAATTTAAATGGCGACAAAAAAAATCTTTATTTTTCATTAAGTTAATTGATTTATCTAAAATTCCGTCGTCAGGCTGCGACAAATTCAAGGCATCCATGGTCAAGGGCACATGGGCACATGGCTGAACAAATAAAAAAGTTTTACCAAGTTTTTTCACGGCAATTTTTTTGAAAGGAATTCATATGTTCAAACTATCCGGCAATTCTCTTAAATCGAACGAACTATCTGGCTCACGCGGCAGCCCAAGCCCAGCGGTTCCACCTTCCGCCGCGAACCCGGCCCATGCTTCCCGTCATGCGCCAGGGGTGACGCCCTTGGCAAAATCAGGCGCTGCTGGCGTGGCGAATGGGTTGCTTAAACCACCTGCTGAGGCTGGGGTTGCTGCTTCTGCCAGTGCGTCGCACACAGCGGGTACTGAGCAAGGTTCAACGCAGTCAGGGGCATCGGCTCCGGTTGATCGCGCCACCGGCAGCCGGTTACTGGTAGGGCCGGATGTCAAACTCAGAGGGGCGGAAATTCTCGATTGTGACACCTTGGTGGTTGAAGGCAGCGTTGAAGCGACGATGGATAGCAATGTGATTTGCATCGCTGAGCAGGGGAAATTCAGCGGCACGGTAAGCGTGGATAACGCAGAAGTGTTTGGCGTTTTTGAAGGCGACCTTACCGTGCGCAATCGACTGATGATTCATGCCACGGGGCGCGTAAGCGGCAAAGTCCGCTATGGCAAATTAGTGATTGAAGAGGGCGGCCAGGTGCTGGGCGATGTTCAGTCTACCGTTGCCGCTGCCTCAGCCGCCAGTGGCGATGCTGACAAAGCCTCATTTGCCAATGTGCTTGCCGCACGGGCTTGAAGAATAACCTGATCGGCAAGATCATTCACGCTGGATAAGCCTGGCGGTTTACGCAATGGGCCAGGCAAGGATCGCCATGGGAATCAAGCAATCCTTGATTTTGCATCGCCAAGGCCTCATATTGGCGGGCGTAGCAGTTTGCGCCCGCCATTTATTTTCAGGAGATCCACATGAGACCACCTCTTGCCGTTTTATGTTCATTAGCTGTTCTGCTGCTCTCGGGTTGCGGTTATAACCAGATTCAGGTCAATGACGAGCAGGTCAACAGCGCCTGGTCTGAAGTGCTCAACCAATATCAGCGCCGGTCGGATCTGATTCCTAATCTGGTCGCCACCGTGCAAGGCTACGCGGCGCATGAAAACGAGGTGCTGACGCAAGTGACGACGGCACGGGCGAATGTGGCGGGCATCAAGGCGACGCCCGAATTGATCAACGATGAAGCCGCGTTTGCCAAGTTTCAACAAGCGCAAAGCGAGCTGGGCGGGGCATTGTCACGGCTGTTGGTCGTGGCGGAAAATTATCCCAATCTCAAAGCCGATGCGAGTTTTCGCGATTTGCAGGCGCAACTGGAAGGCACGGAAAACCGCATTACCGTGGCGCGTAATCGCTACATCAAATCCGTGCAGGAGTACAACATATCCGTGCGTACTTTCCCGAACAACCTGACCGCACTGGCCATGGGCTGGAAGCCGAAAGCCAATTTCAGCGTGGACAACGAGAAAGCCCTTGCCACGCCACCGCGCGTGCAGTTCGTGGCGCCAGCCGCAACCCCCGCACCGGCCAATTAAAGGCGGTTGGGCATGTTTTTTCGCAGCCTGCAGGCAGTAGGGTTTGCGCTTCTGGCTTCGCTAGCGATAGGGCTTGTGCCTCTCGCGGGCGGGATGGCAGGAGCGGTCCAAGCGGCACAAGCGGCCCAGTCGGCACAAACGCATCAGGCGGATCAAACTGCCGATGTGCTGCCCTTGCCGCCATTAAAAGCCCGGGTGACAGACTTGACCGGTACGCTTAGCCAGCGGCAGCGTGATGCGTTAGAGGCTCGTTTAGCGGCCTTGGAAACGGCCAAAGGCGCGCAAGTCGCCGTCTTGCTAGCGCCGACTTTTCAGCCGGAAAGCATAGAGCAGTATGGCATCCGGCTGGCGGAGGCCTGGAAGCTGGGGCGTAAAGGCGTCGATGATGGCGTGATTTTGCTGATCGCCCAGGATGACCGGCAAATGCGTATTGAAGTGGGCTATGGTCTGGAAGGAGCATTAAACGATGCTACAGCCAAGCGCATCATCAGCGAAGTGATCATGCCGCATTTCCAGGCCGGGAATTACTACGCCGGGATTGATGCGGGGGTGAATGCCATTCAGGCCGTGATTGAAGGCGAACCCTTGCCCGCGCCCCAGGCGTCAGGATCGCGGGGCGATACAGGCGATACCAGCCAATTCTTGCCATTGCTTGCCGTAGCAGCGGTGTTAGCGCAAGGGCTCAATCGTCTGCTGGGGCTGGGCGGCTCGCTTCTGGCGGCGGCGGGGGTTGTGGTCATTGCTGGCTGGCTGCTCGGTTCATGGGCCGGTGGGCTGTTTTTGGGTTTTTTGGTGTTGATCTTTTCTTTCATGCGGGGTGGACATGGCATGGGCGGTATGGGGCGCGGTGGCGTAGGTGGATTCGGGGGAGGCGGCTTTGGTGGCGGGGGCGGCGGCTTTGGCGGCGGCGGCGCCTCGGGGAGATGGTGAGATGAATTGGCGGCGATTATTGCGTCACCTGTCCACGCCCGGCTGGTTTGCCCAGCGGGTGTTTAGCCATGAGGATGTGGCGGTGATTGAGGCGGCCATCGCCGCCTCTGAAAAAATACATCATGGCGAGTTGCGCCTGGTACTTGAAGGATCCTGCCCATTGGGGGAAGTGTGGCGCGATAGGCCTGCGCGCGAGCGGGCAGCCGCACATTTTTCCCAACTGGGCGTGTGGGATACCGAGGACAACAGTGGCATCCTCATCTATGTGCAGTTGTTGGACCATCAAGTAGAGATTCTGGCTGACCGAGGCATTGCCAAACGGGTGCCGCAAACGGTTTGGGATGCGATCTGCCGTGGTATGGAAGCCGACTTTCGCAACAAGAACTATCGCACCGGGGTATTAAACGCAATTTCCCAGGCCACTGCCTTGTTAGCGCAGCATTTTCCGGCGCGCACCGATAATCCGAACGAATTGCCAGACCAACCCGTCAGGCGTTAGCTGTGTCCATGCGCTCCCGCGCGTGCCCATCTTCAGTTTTTATAGCGCGCCATCATCCAGATGCGCGATGTCGTCTTGCCCGCGTTGGATGGTGTTGTGATGGCGCATCACCAGCCACATGGTGCTGATGACAAAGAAACCAAAAATGGCGATGACCCAGTTAATCGGGAGCTGGATGCCGATGAGGACGGAGTAAAGCGAAGTCATCACGAGAATCGAGAGGTTTTCGTTGAAGTTCTGCACGGCAATCGAGTGCCCCGCACCCATCAGGATATGCCCGCGATGTTGCAAGAGGGCGTTCATCGGCACGACAAAAAAGCCGGAGAGCGCGCCTATGATCAGCAGCAACACAGAGGCCAGCACGGTGTTGTGGACAAAAATCATGCTCATCACGATCGTCCCCATGGCAATGCCCATGGGGATCACGCGGACTGATTTACGCAAGGTGATGACTTTTGCCGCCAGGAAAGCGCCAATGGCCACGCCAACGGCCACGATGCCTTGCAACAGGGTGGCAGCAGAAAGGTCGATATTCAGCGCAAACTTTGCCCAGTCGAGCACTAGAAATTGCAAGGTTGCGCCTGCGCCCCAAAACAGCGTGGTGACCGCCAAGGAGATTCTGCCCAGGCGATCGTGCCACAGCAGCATAAAACAGTGAAAGAATTCATGCACCAGATAAACAGGGTTGTTCTTGATCGGCTTGTGATCAACACCTGTGTCCGGTATGTATAAATTAAGCAATGAGGCGATGATATAAAGCCCGCCGGTAATGGCCAGGCTCATTTCAGCGATGGTATCAATGCCCGTATCAATCAAGGGGAAATTGAATGCCAGTAAACTTTGGGCAATTTCGGGCTTGATGATCAAGCCGCCCAGCGCCACGCCCAGGATGATGGCCAGCACGGTCAGGCCTTCAATCCAGCCATTGGCCACCACCAACAGGCGATGCGGCAGGTATTCCGTCACGATGCCGTATTTGGCCGGCGAGTAAGCCGCTGCACCCAAGCCGACTACGGCATAGGCGATGAGCGGGTGAACGTCAAAAAACATCAGGCTGCAGCCTAGAATCTTGATGCCGTTGCTAATGAACATCACCCGCCACTTGGGCATGGAGTCAGCAAAGGCGCCGACAAAAGCGGCGAGCAATACATAAGACAGCGTAAAAGAGGTTTTCAGGAGCGGCGTGTACTCGGCCGGGGCTTGCAAGGTATGCAAGAGGTAAATCGCTGCGATAAGCAGGACATTGTCGGCCAGCGCAGAAAAAAACTGCGCCGCCATGATGATGTAAAAGCCTAACTTCATGTGGTGGATACGGTGGCTTGGGTTGTTTGCCGTGGAATAGCGGTTAAGGACAGTGGTTCTTTAATCCACGTCAATGCAGCAGATTGAAGTTTTTTGCTTTCTCAACTGTTCAGCGCCACGTCAGACTAACAGCCTAATTAAAAGTTGCGGTTTTATAGCATGAAAGGCGTGGCAAGGATATGACGGGGAAAGAACTTGCCTGTGCCGGCTTAGCCTGTCGGCGGTTTTGTGATTGAATGGCAGACGTTCCGTGACCCGTTTCATTTTTTCTTCATACTTGATTTGCGCTTCGTTCGTTGACTTCCGTTAATTTAAATCACCATGCCTCGACCGATACACGCACGCCTTGATTGGGCAGCTTTGCGCCATAACCATGCCATTGTCCGCCAAACTGCGCCACAGGCAAAAATCTGGAGCGTGATCAAGGCCAATGCGTATGGCCATGGCGTGTTAGGCGCAGCCAAGGCTTTACAGCCGGTAGCAGACGGTTTTGCCGTGATTGAAATCGAGCAAGCCATCGCATTGCGCCAGGCGGGCATGCAGCAACCGATTTTGTTGATGGAAGGCTTTTATCAGGCGAATGAACTGCCATGTTTTGCCCAATGGCAGCTCACGCCCGTGTTGCATGCCATGTGGCAGGTGGAGGCGCTGGTCGCTGCAAAATGGCGTTTGCCAGTTTATTTGAAAATTGATACCGGCATGCATCGCTTGGGTTTTACGCCTGAAGCGTTTTCAAACGTGCTGGCACAGCTCAGGAATTCTGCTTGTGCAACGTTCATGACTGTGATGACGCATTTTGCCGATGCGGATGAAGATCGTGGCATCGCAGAGCAAATGAACTGTTTGCGCGCGATGACCAAAGGACTCGCCTTGCCGCTGTCGCTGGCCAATTCCGCTGCGCTGCTGCGCTTTCCCGAAAGCCATGCCGATTGGGTACGGCCGGGCATCATGCTGTATGGCGCATCGCCTTTCCCGGCGCGGCAGGGCGCGGAATCCTTGGGCCTCAAACCGGTGATGACGCTGGCCAGTGAAATCATCGCCGTGCGCGATTTGGCGGCAGGCGACCGCGTCGGTTACGGCGGTACTTTCATTGCCGGACAGCCGATGCGCATTGGCATCATCGCTTGCGGGTATGGTGATGGTTATCCGCGCCACGCGCCGACCGGCACGCCGGTGCTGGTGGCGGGGCAGCGCACGCGTACGCTGGGGCGCGTGTCGATGGACAAGTTGTGCGTTGATCTCACGGGCCTTGAAAAAGTCGGCGTTGGCGATACGGCGACTTTATGGGGCGAAGGCCTGCCTGCGGACGATGTGGCCACTGCCGCAGGCACGGTGGCGTATGAATTGTTCTGCGCCGTCACGCCACGCGTGCCTGTCATCGACGTCAATCAATGAACTGAACATTACAAAAAATACAAACAATGGCCAAACAAAAATCCGTCTATTCCTGCACCGAATGCGGCGCCAGCACCCCAAAATGGCAAGGCCAGTGCCCCGGCTGCGGGCAATGGAACACGCTGGTCGAAGCCGTGATGGAAACCGCCACCCCCGCCGGGCGCAGCTTTGCCGCGCTGGCCGGTGTGAGCAGTTTGCAGACGCTGGGCAAGATTCAACCGCGCGAAGAGCCGCGCCAGCCCACCGGCATCGAAGAATTCGACCGCGTGCTGGGCGGCGGCCTGGTCGCCGGCGGCGTGGTGCTGATCGGCGGC
>DILC01000001.1:0-1172 GCA_002424865.1 Rhodocyclaceae bacterium UBA5602
AATATCGTCAATGGCTATGGCCGTGAAGCGGGCATGCCCCTGGCCACTAGCCGCCGCATCGCCAAAATCGCCTTTACCGGCTCCACCTCCACCGGCCGCGTGATTGCCCAGGCCGCAGCCAACAATTTGATCCCCGCCACGCTGGAACTCGGCGGCAAATCGCCCAACATTTTCTTCGCCGACGTGATGGACAAAGATGATGGCTTCCTGGATAAAGCCATCGAAGGCCTGGTGCTGTTTGCCTTCAACCAGGGTGAAGTGTGCACCTGCCCGTCGCGCGCGCTGATTCAGGAATCCATCTATGACCAATTCATGGCGCGGTGCCTGGCGCGCATCAAGGCCATCAAGCAGGGCAACCCGCTGGATACCGGCACCATGCTGGGCGCGCAGGCTTCCAAAGAGCAGCTGGCCAAGATTCTTTCCTATCTTGACCTGGGCAAACAGGAAGGCGCAGAAGTGTTGATTGGCGGCGCGCAGGCGCAGCTGGGCGACGGCCTTTCTGGCGGCTACTACGTGCAGCCCACGCTATTCAAAGGGCATAACAGGATGCGCATCTTCCAGGAAGAAATTTTCGGCCCCGTCCTGGCCGTGACGACGTTCAAGGATGAAGCCCAGGCTCTGGCGATTGCCAACGACACTATTTACGGCCTGGGCGCAGGCGTATGGAGCCGCAACGGCAATGTGGCCTACCGCATGGGCCGCGCCATCAAGGCCGGGCGCGTGTGGACCAACTGCTACCACGCCTACCCCGCAGGGGCCGCTTTTGGCGGCTACAAGGAATCGGGCATCGGCCGCGAAAACCACAAGATGATGCTTGACCACTACCAGCAAACCAAAAACCTGCTGGTCAGCTACGCCGAACAAAAACTGGGCTTCTTTTAAGCTGTCCGGCAATTTTTCTTACCCGGGCGGCAAGCCACTTGCCGCCCTTTTGAGGAGATGAACATGACAGACAAAGTCATCGCCACCCCCGCCGCGTTGGCGCTGATTGAATTGCTCAAGCAAAAACACGGGCCCGTGTTCTTTCACCAGTCCGGCGGCTGTTGCGATAACAGCGCGGCGAATTGTTACCTGCCTGGCGAGCTCACCATCGGCGCGGGGGATGAATTTCTAGGGGAGATCGGCGGCTGCCCGTTTTATATGAGCAAATCGCAATACGCATCCTGGCAGCA
>DILC01000001.1:1211-24881 GCA_002424865.1 Rhodocyclaceae bacterium UBA5602
CCGGAAGGCTTTGCCTTTCACACGCGCTCGCGGGTTTTTACGGATGCGGAACTGGCCGAGCTGGAACTGGATAAAGGGTAATAACGAAAAGAAAAACCTGGCGCCGCATTAAAACCCAGCGCGACTGAATCCCTTATCTGGACAAGCCAGCCTAAGGGATTCAGTTTTTCAGGAGGACTGCAGGTCCAGCCTTAAGGCATTTGCTGTACTGCAGCAAAATCAGCCGCGGAAGGTGCTGAAGTATTGCTTGGTGGCTTCAATGTTGTTCGCCACGATCTTTTTGAAGGCGTTGGTAATGTGGTAAAGATCCGTCGGCTTGCCTTCAATGATCCTGGCATAAAAGCCGGTAACTTCTTTGCTTGCCTTAACGGTACCCTTTACCACGGTTTCATTTAACTCAGCCGCTTTAACGAGGGCTTCTTGGGCTTTCACTTGGGCTTCTTCAATTTTCAGCATGATGTGCTCCTTTAAAATTATGTTGCAATGCAACAATTTCTCACATCGAGACTCCCGTGTCAACTTTTTTTGCAGTGCAGCAAAAAACTCTCCCGCCCGTTAACAGCGGGATCAACCGCCCATATAAGAAAAGTCGGCGCTGGCCGGGTAATTTTTCCCAAGCACTGTCGCCTGCCACAGGCGAATATCCCTGCAGATATCCCTGCTTGTGGCTCGGTTGAATAAAGACTATTCTGGCGCCGCAATCAGGCGTTTCTTCCCACCCGCCTTTGTGGAACGAAGGTGGGCGTGATGTTTGGTTTCGTAGCGCCGTGTTGCTGGTGGTTGTTGATTCGATTCTTCAGCCGTTATCGTTAATGTGGTGTAGAAAACTCGGAGGAAGCAATGAAAAAATCAATTTATATTCTCTTCGCCAGCGCTACGCTTTTGTCTGGCACCGCGTTCGCGGTTGACGATTTGGCCTTGGCAAAGGAAAAACAGTGTTTAAGCTGCCACTCGGTGGAAAAGGATAAGTTCGGCCCGTCGTTCCAACATATTGCACTCAAGTATAAAGACCGAAAAGATGCGGAAGCCGTCCTCGAGAAGCAAATTCTGAATGGTTCGGGCAGGGATCACTGGGGCACGAAAATGCCCCCCGCAGGAGATCCCGGAGCTGCGCGCACCCGCCCCGACGTAACCAAGACAGAAGCAAAGCAGCTGGTGGCGTGGGTGCTAAGCCAGAAATAGCTGAAATTTCCCCAGCTGCCGCAGGTGGCCTTTCAGGCTCACCTTTTCCTTCATTGTCGTAACACATGGACGCAGCCGCCTGAGGTACAGCGTACGCATGCGGCTGCGCCCACGGGTACGGGTGAAAAATCCACAGAGGCAAATGGCGCAATGGCAAAAAGCAGGACTTTTTCTGCTTTTTCAGAAAAACGACTCTTCTGAAAACCCGTCAAGCCTTGGCATGACTGGTGGTGATGGGGGGACTTGAACCCTCGACCTACGGATTATGAATCCGTCGCTCTAACCAGCTGAGCTACATCACCGTGCTTCGTGCTGCAAAGGGGCGAGATTATCTCTTTTGCCGATCCTTCTTGTCAAGGCATACGTGCATAAGCGACAATTGCGGAATGGACTTTGATATTGTCATTGTGGGCGGCGGGCTGGCTGGGCTGGCTCTGGCGGCGGCGCTGCGGCGTTCGGCTTTCTCTATAGCCCTTGTGGAAGGTGCCGCGCCCAGGCTGCCCAACTCAGGCAATTCACCCCATGCGGCACTGGATAGCCGGGTGTATGCCATTAGCCCGGCCAATGCGCAGTTTCTGGCAGAAATTGGTATTTGGTCGCACATGGATGCCTCGCGCATCGCGCCCGTGCGGGCTATGCAGATTTTCGGCGATGGCCAAGGACGGCTGGATTTTTCGGCTTACGACAGCGGCGTCCCTGAACTAGCCTGGATTATTGAATCCGCTGTGATGCAGCACGAACTGTGGGAGATGGTCAAGCGACAGGACAAGCTCACCTTGTGTTGTCCGGCAGCGCCTGCTGCCCTTGATCTGGCCGAGGATGCGGCGACGCTGACTTTGACCGATGGCCGCAGGCTGCGCGCACGCTTGGTGGTAGCGGCGGATGGAGCGGACTCCTGGACGCGCAGCGCAGCAGGCATTGAGGTGGCTTTTAAACCTTACGGTCAGTTGGGCGTGGTGGCTAACTTTGCCGTCGAAAAACCGCATGGCAACACAGCGTTTCAGTGGTTCCGCCCGGATGGCATCGTGGCCTGGCTGCCTTTGCCTGGCCAGCAGATGTCCATGGTGTGGTCTGCGCCAACGGCGTTGGGTGAAGAACTGCTTGGCTTGTCTGCCGGGGCCTTGTGCGCGCGGGTAGCGGAGGCGGGCGGACACGTCTTGGGCGAGCTTCGCCTGGTCACGCCTGCGGCAGCGTTTCCATTGCGCCTAATGCGCGCGCCGCGGACGGCGTTACCCCGTTTGGCGCTGGTAGGCGATGCGGCGCACACAGTGCATCCACTTTCCGGGCATGGCATTAACCTGGGCTTTCAGGATGTGCGGGTTTTAGCGCAAACACTGCTGGACGCTGTGCCACAGCAGGATTGCGGTGATTTGCCCTTGCTGCGCCGCTTTGAACGGGCGCGTAAAGAAGAGATTTTTGTGCTACAAACCGCAACGGATCATTTGCAGCGCTTGTTCAATGTCCGCCGCGGGCCGTTGGTTGGCTTGCGCAATCTGGGGTTGAACCTCACTAACCGTTTGCCGGTCGTAAAAGATGTTTTAGTCCGTTACGCTTTAGCCTCTTGAGCTTGCCGCGCTGATTTTGGAGAAATTATGATTAAACCGATGAAGAAAAAAATAGTTGCCCTCACCGCCTTGCTTGCTGGCTTCTCGATGCCAGCACTGGCTGGCGAGGCAGAGGTGAAAAAAGCGCTGGAGCCGACCGTAGGCAAGGTTGAGAAAATCAGCAAATCGCCCATTGCGGGGCTGTGGGAAGTGGCCGTTGATGGGCAGATTTTTTATGCCGACGATAAAGGCAACTATTTGCTAGCGGGCAATCTGATCGAGATTAAAACCGGCAAAAACCTGACCGCTGAGCGGCAGTTCGCCGCACTGCCGCTGGAGCTCGCCGTCAAGCAAGTGCGCGGCACAGGCAAAAACGTGCTGGTGACATTTGAAGACCCGAATTGCGGTTACTGCAAAAAGCTGGCCAAGGAATTGCAGTCAGTTAAAAACCTGACGCTCTACACTTTCCTTTACCCTGTGCTGGGGGAGGACTCCACCGAGAAATCGAAAATGATCTGGTGTTCGGCTGATAAAGCCAAAGCGTGGAATGACTGGATGATCAACGGCAAGGCACCAACGGCGGCCCCGCCTAAATGCAGCACTGCGGGTCTTGATAAATCAATTGAGCTCGGACGCAAGTTACGCATTAACGGCACGCCTGCGATGTTCTTCACCACCGGGGAACGCGTGGGCGGCTATATCCCGGCTACCGAGATTGAAAAACGGTTCAATGGCCGGGATAGCTAACATCCGCAACCGGCAACAATACACAGGATAAGCACTTAAAAAAGCGCGCCTGCCACGGCGCGTTTTTTTATTCCCCTTGACCCGCCGCTTGTGCGGCCGACAAAAAGTCGGCGCTGGCAACACGGCGAAACTTTGCTTTCCAGTCGGGAACGCCCGGGTTCAAAACGATGTTTCGCGCTCAGCAGAAGCGGAAATTTTGTGAATGGTGATATCTGAGCCATCAAATTCTTCTTCTGCATCAAGACGGATACCCAACGTTTTTTTCAGTGTGCCATAAACTATCCAGCCACCGGCAAAAGCCACCGCAATGCCCAGCAGCGTACCAAGCACTTGGCTCGCAAGCGCTACGCCGCCGCGGCCGCCCAGCGCGGTGGCACCGAAGATTCCCGCTGCCACACCGCCCCATGCCCCGCACAAGCCATGCAAGGGCCACACGCCCAGCACATCGTCAATTTTCCAGCGATTCTGCGTCAGGATAAACATCACCACAAACAATCCGCCGGCCACACCCCCCGTGACCAGCGCGCCCAAGGGATGCATCACATCCGAGCCCGCGCACACCGCAACCAATCCAGCCAACGCGCCGTTATGCACAAAGCCTGGGTCATTTTTACCCGCCACCAAGGCCACGAGCGTGCCGCCCACCATGGCCATGAGGGAATTGATCGCCACCAGGCCAGAGACTTTATCAAGCGTTTGTGCGCTCATGACGTTAAAGCCGAACCAGCCGACAATCAGTATCCATGCACCCAGGGCCAAAAATGGCACGCTCGATGGCGGATGGGCGGCTATCGCACCATGTTTATCGTAGCGCCCACGCCGCGGGCCAAGCTGGATCACGGCTGCCAAGGCTGCCCAGCCGCCGACTGCATGCACCACCACCGAGCCGGCAAAGTCGTGAAACTCCGCCCCGAATTGCCGGGCTAACCACGCCTGCAGGCCAAAGGCGTGGTTCCAGGCAATGCCCTCAAAAAACGGATACACAAAGCCGACCAGAACAAAAGTGGCGGCCAATTGCGGCTTGAATTTGGCGCGCTCTGCGATACCCCCCGAAATAATCGCCGGGATAGCCGCAGCAAAGGTTAACAGGAAAAAAAAGCGCGTTAGCTCAAAACCAGCGTTTTGGGCCAGAATCTCGGCATTGCTGAAAAAATGCAGGCCATAGGCAATGCCGTAGCCAATGAAAAAGTAAGCCAGCGTGGAAATGGAAAAATCCGCCAGAATTTTGACCAGGGCATTGATCTGGTTTTTTTTCCTGACCGTGCCCAGCTCCAAAAACGCAAACCCTGCATGCATGGCCAAAATCATGATCGCGCCAAGCAGAATGAACAGAACATCAGCCGAAGTTTTTAATGACGCCATCAAGCTATCCTTTCGTAATGCACTACATTAAGGCAAAAACGCAATATGAAAGCAAAAGCCATTCCATGTTAAAAATCAATAAAAATCAAAAGATTATGATTTTTGTGGATCCAAAAATGGTTCATAACGGTGCATTTTGCGCGCAATAAACGCACTACTTTGGTGATATTTCTTCAAAAAGTCGGCATTGGCAACACGGCAATAGCAAGCTGGAACATTCGATTAGAAAGAAGCCTCAACTTGGTGCATCAAAATAATGCTTTCAAAGCCCTTCGGTCGGCATATAGCTGCGCGGCATGAGCACCCATAAACGACCGCTCTGGCGCATTCTTCCTGCCAAGTTTCCAGCCTCTATACCGCTACCCCAGTAAAAATCACCCCGCACCGCACCGCGAATTGCGCCCCCCGTGTCTTGTGCCAGCATCAACTTTGCGAGCGCTTGCCCACTATTCGGCATAGTGGTCGCCAGCCATAAAGGGGCGCCTAGCGGCACATAACGCGAATCGACCGCTAGCGATCTTGCGGGCGTTAGCGGCACGCCTAGCGCACCTAAAGGGCCTGGGCCTGTGAGCGGCAATTCGCGGAAAAACACCATGCTCGGGTTTTGGTTCAGCAGTTCATTGAGCCGTTCGGGATTATTTTGTGCCCAGTTTTTAATGCCTTGCATGGAGGCTTGATCCAGTGAAATCTCGCCTTGGTCTATCAGCCAGCGGCCAATGGAGCGGTAAGGATGGCCATTTTGATCCGCATAACCCACCCGCATACGGCTGCCATCGGGCAGGGCAATCTGGCCTGAACCCTGAACCTGCATGAAAAACAGTTCGACCGCATCAGACACCCAGGCAATGGCTTTATGCAAGCGCTCGCTCTCTTGCTGTTCCCATTCAGCGCGATCGTAATAAGGCACAAGCTTCTTCCCTTCCAGGCGCCCGCGCAAGCGCAGATGCTTTAATTCCGGATAAATTCGGGATAAATCAACGGTGATCAAATCATCCGGCGCACCATATACCGGATACGGATTTTGCCGCGAGGGCTTGCGGCTGCCTTGCAACACGGGTTCATAATAACCGGTAATCATGCCGGTACGCGAGCCATCGGCATTGACCATCACCCAAGGCTGAAACTGGCCTTTAAACCAGGCACGCACCGATTGCGGGCTGCTGGCATCGGCCATCTGCGCGGCAAGACAAACCGGCTGCCAGAGCGCTTGCTTGTGCAATGTCAGGCAACTGGCTAAAAAGGCGGTGAATGCAGGCGTAGGATCATCCTCATCCCAGCCTGGCAAATCCTCCCAACGTGCCGCTTGCATGGGGGACGCTGCAGGCGGGGCGGGGAGGGGCGCCACCTTGCCAGGCGGCACAGGGGAAACAGAAGGCAGGCTGGGGCAGCGCTGCGGGGCTGGCGTGGTGGTACAGCTGGACAAGAGAAAAGCCGTGCAGGCAATAAGAAGTGGGATCGAGGGGGTTTTCATGAATCTGCTAAAGTTCGCCGCGTTAAAAACCAAGAGTTTACCGATGACTGACTTTTCCCGCTTTCTGCTTCGCGCCGAAGCACTCATGAATCGCATTGAAGCAATTTTGCCACCCCCTTTGCCAAGCACCGACTGGTCGACCTGCGCCTTTCGCTGGCGTAGCCGCAACGGGCGTGGCTGGCTGGAAAGCGTGCGTCATCCGCATGCCATTGGGCTGGATGATTTGCAGGGCGTGGATGCGCAAAAAGAGAGCGTCACGCAAAACACGCTGCAATTTATCCAGGGAAAACCAGCCAACAATGTGCTGCTTACCGGCGCGCGCGGCACAGGCAAAAGTTCGCTGGTCAAAGCCGTGCTCAATCGGTTTTCGCACCGCGGCTTGCGTTTGATTGAAGTCGACAAGGATGATCTGGCGTATTTGCCGGATATTGTGGATCTTGTCTGTGAGCGAAAAGAAAAATTCATTGTCTTCTGCGACGATTTATCGTTCGAGACCAATGAGCCAGGCTATAAAGCCATGAAAAGCCTGCTCGATGGTTCAATCACCGGCATGCCGGAAAACTTGCTGGTGTATGCCACCTCCAACCGCCGCCATCTGATGCCGGAAAAAATGTCCGAAAATCTGGAAGCCACGCACACCGCAGACGGTGATGTGCATCCGGGCGAGACCACGGAAGAAAAAGTCTCGCTCTCCGAGCGCTTTGGCCTGTGGTTGTCGTTTTACGCTTTCAGCCAGGACGAATATCTCGACATCTGCGCGCATTGGCTGACTGTGTTTGGCTACCCCACGCCAAACCTGGCAATCGGCAACCCCGTCCGGCGCGAAGCCTTGCAATGGACACAGATGCGCGGCGCACGCAGCGGCCGCGTGGCCTGGCAATTTGCCCGCGATTACGCCGGGCGGCACAAAGCGCCAAAAAAATAGGCCTGGCGACAGGAATCTCCCGATGCGCATGCCAACAAGACACCGACCAAGACAAATCGCATGAAAATTACCCGCGTGGCCGCCGCCGTGATCGAGCGCCCGGATGGGCAATTTCTGCTTGGCCAGCGTGCCGTCGGCACGTTTTACGCAGGCTACTGGGAATTCCCGGGGGGCAAGGTAGAGCCGGGCGAGACGCCCTATCAAGCCTTGCTGCGCGAACTGCACGAAGAGCTTGGCATCACGGTCACGCGTGCCGACCCGTGGTTACGCCGCGCGCATGTGTATGAACACGCGCATGTGCACCTGTATTTTTTTCGTGTCCGTGGCTGGCAAGGCGAGATCACGCCCCGCGTGCATAGCGCTTTGAGCTGGCAGATGCCCGGCGCAACGAACGTTCAACCCATGCTGCCCGCCAACGCCCCCATCCTGGCAGCCCTTGACCTGCCCGCGTTTTACGCCATCACCCATGCCGCAACGATAGGGGTTGATGCGCAGCTCGCCGCGTTGGATCGGGCATTACAACGCGGGGTACAACTGGTGCAGTTACGCGAACCTGCGCTTGACGCCAACGTGCGCCAAGACTTTGTTCATGCAGCAACCAAGCGCTGCCACGCGGCTGGCGCACGCGTGCTGGTGCATAGCGACGCCCGCTTGGCGCAAGCAGCGGGGGCAGACGGGATACACCTTGCCGCCAGGCAGCTCATGGCAATCACCACCCGCCCTGCCTTTCCGCTCGTAGCCGCCTCCTGCCACAGCACGGCGGAAATGCGCCACGCCGCGCAGTTAGGTTGTGATTTTGTGGTCTATGGCCCCGTGCGTGAAACCGCCACCCACCCCGGCCGCCAGGGTTTGGGCTGGGAGCGGTTTGCAGCAGCGGTTAGCGGCCAGGTGGAAGACAATGACGCCGTCCTGCCAGCGCCGACTTTTCCACCGATTTACGCCTTGGGCGGGCTAAGCCCTGAAGATATCGACACGGCCAGGATCTGCGGCGCACAGGGCGTGGCGGCGATTCGCTCGGCCTGGCAGTAAGGCCAAAACAAAGACTGGAAACAATGTCCATCCCGTTTCCTGCATGGCAGGACGATGTGCAACCCCGACCCTTAGCCCAGCCTGGTTACTTAAACTCGGCTTCGTCGCTGAACGGCTCTTCTTCTCTGGCCGCAATACGATATTGATCGCTCGCCCACGCGCCTAAATCATCGCGTTTGCAATGCGCGGAACAAAAAGGACGAAAGCGGCTTTCTTCCACCCACGGCACGGACGCGCCACAGCGCGGGCAGGCAACAATGCGCGGTGATTTTTTGGAAAAGCCAGTTAAAGCCTCCGCTCGACGGGGAGAGGAATCGCGTTCAGCGGCCATGTTAATTAACGCCCCCACACCCCGCCCCAGGGCGGGGCTTCCAATCGGCTCGCTACGCTCGATAGCACACGGGGCTCCGTTTCTGTTTTTTCACGCTAAAGATTACACAGCGTCATATCAAACTCAACATCCGACTCCACCTGACGTGGCCTTTGCACCATGTCGGGACGCAAAAAACGGATATTGATCGCCAGCTTGCCGGCGGAGATTTCCGGGATAACCGGGATGTTTTTTCTGACTTGCAAGCGAATCAGCTGATAGCTGCGGCCACCCATCATGACCTGATACGCACCGCGCGCCGCAAGCAGTTTTTCGGATCGGCCAGAAGCACGCAACAAGCGCAGCACGATGCTCAGCGCTTGTTGAATCGGCAGCATGGGCGTAAGCCAGGAGTCAATATCCTTCTGGCGCATGGAAGCATCACGGTTGAGCCAGTAGTGATAACCGGGCAGGTCAAATTCGCACACACCGCCGGGAATGGCTGCGCGGTTTTTAATGCCCATCAGCCATTCGTTTTCACGCAGGTAGTGGCCGATCTTGCCTTGCAGCGCCAAAAGCTGCGTGCTGGCTTGCTCAATTTCATACAAGGCGCCAGAGAGCGCATCTTCTGAAATATCGGGATTATTGCGAAAGGAGAGCAGAATCTGCCGTTGCCGCTCCAACTCCTGAACCAGATCGAACTTTAAATCGGCACGGCCGGCAACTTCCAGCAGCTCAAACAGCAGTACCAAAGCGACATGATGCTCAGCAGCCCCGGGCAAGGCGGCGAAATGCTGGATTTTCTCGAACAAGTCTTCAAGCCGCAGCAAGGTGCGCACGCGTTCACTGAGCGGATATTCGTAAGTAATCACTCGCCAACCGGAGGGGTGTATAAATAAAAGGCATTGTCACCGAAATCACGGTAAATCTCAACCCGCCTGACGCGCCAAATGGCGATATTTTTGGTCTAAAAAAGCCACCTGTGGCGCTAAAGCCGCTATGCCACCCTCATTATTGATGACATCGTCCGCCACGCCCAGACGCGCTTCACGCGTTGCCTGCGCCTGCAGAATCCGCTCAACCTCAGTTTGCGCCAAGCCACTGCGCGCCATGACACGTTGGATTTGCATAGCCTCTGGGCAATCAACCACGGCAATGCGCTGCACACGATGTTGGTAATCGGCTGACTCGACCAACAAGGGAACGACCAAAATAATATACGGCGGCTCGCGCAGACTTTTCGTCTGGATACAGCGCTCAACTTCCTCGCGAATCAGCGGATGAAGAATGGCTTCGAGCCGTTTGCGCTCTGCTGGCTGGGCAAAAACATGGGCACGCATCGCCGCACGATCCAGCGCACCCTCTTGCGTGAGCATCTGCTCGCCAAATACCTCGCGTATTTTGGGCATCGCCATGCCACCGGTTGCGGTGAGCGCATGCGCCACAACATCCGTATCAATCACCGGCACGCCGTGCGCGGCAAACAAATTCGCCACCGCGCTTTTCCCGCTGCCAATGCCGCCAGTGAGGCCAACCAGATAGCTCATGGTTGCAGGGCTTTCCATTTCATGGATTTATCTACCCTTCTTTTCCCTTGCCTTCATCCCGCACAATGCATCAACCATGCGCCGGGGGAGGCGAGCAATGCCGCTTTCACGGCGTCATCCAGTACGGTGCCAGACGCATGCAATTCAACACCTTCATGCGCCAAATCCGCAACAGGCTTTATCCACCGCGCATTGCTTATGCCTTGCCTGGCAAGCGCCGCAACAAAGGCGCGCGCAGCGGCTTCATCCTTGAACACGCCGAGCAAGACAGCAAATTTTCCTTTTTCTGTCGCTTGAATTTGCACGGCGGACAATGGTGCAGGCGGTTGCGGCTGTTTAGCCAGCACCACGGCTTTTTGCGCTTCTGCCTGCGCCATGCCCGCCAGGTCCGGGATCAATACACGGTGATAATCCTGCGCGGGCAAACGCACCGCATGCCCGCTGGCCATGCTTATATTCAAGGCAATCTTTTCAGCCTCAGCGGCCGTCAGGCCGCCGATGGCAAGACATGCCTGTGCTGGCGCGTTTTCCTTATCGGCTGGATGGGCGGCCGCAGCCGTTCCAGCATCCTCAGCCGCGTTCGCCAGAATACGGAGCTTGTCAGCATTCACTTGCTGCGACATGCGTTGCGGCTCGTGGATCTCTTCCTTGCCGAACACAAAATAAGCTTGCGACCAGGCCAGAAAAACCAGATTCACCAACACCAGCACGAAAAAAATAATGCGCAAATTTTTCACGACTTAATCACCGATTTACCGAGTTATCACCATTTTTTATTCGCGCCACAAACGCCCAGGGTAAGTAAATACCACCCGCTGATGATGAAACACGCAAAAACAGCACAAAAACCCGCCGCCCCCCGCACAAGGGGGGGCGGCTGTCTGGCCCGTTGCGCGAGCGGCATGGCCCGGCATCAAATGGCGTTGTTTCACGCTAAAAGCCCGCTTTCTTTAGCCACCTGCAACAAGCCTTCCAGCACCAGATAATCCACATGCCATACAGGGCTTGCCAGATGGGGCAACAAATACGCGGCGGCGCCGCCCGACACAATACACTGCGCTGCGCCTTGCAACGCACGCATGCGTTCAATCGCACCTAATGTGGCATGTAGCGCACCGCCCATGATCGCATCCTGCGTATTTTTCGGCGGCACATGCAATGCCAAATCAGCGCGTGATGCCGCATCAACTTTCAAGCCTGCTGTGTTTTTCGTTAGCGCCTGCTGCATCAAACTCATGCCCGGCAAAATCAGCCCGCCCTGAAATACCCCAGCCGCGTCAAGATAATCAATGGTGGTTGCCGTGCCCGCCTGCACAACGATGGCTGACGCAACTTCTGGCGAGCGAGTTTTGTCCGCATCAGCCGCCATCAACAATGCCCGCCCCGCGATCAAGCCCGCCCAGCGGTCCGCGCCTAGCCGGGCAGGCTGATCGTAGCTATTTTGCACGCCACAACACGCAGCGGAACTTTTAAAAAATGTCAGTGGAATAGCCAATTGCCGCGCAAGATGTTCAACTTTCTCCTGCACGGACGAGCCTGCCACATTGCACACCAAGAGATGCGCCACGGGTCGCGGGACAGACGCTGCCAGCGCGGGTAAATCCTCATAGCCCACCGCCTGCTGCCGAAGCCAACGCACACCATCATGCAAGCCCCATTTAGCGCGCGTGTTGCCCGCATCCAGACAAAGAATCATGCAGTTTTGCCGACCAAGATTTTCTTTACGGGGAGGAAATGAAAAGCCATTGGCATCCTTTCACAATCAACCGCGGCCAAACCAGCTTGCCTCAACGCAAGCGGGTAAATGCATCGAATGGCGCGCCCGAGACGATTCGAACGTCCGACCCCTGCCTTCGGAGGGCAGTACTCTATCCAGCTGAGCTACGGGCGCAGGATGCGAAGGATAGCGCGTTCGTGTGTTAACGTCCATCCTTCGTCTTATAATTAAGATCTTGCATTCACCACTTTCGAAAGTTTACCCATGGAAGAAAAAGAGACGATTCGCGGTTTTGTGTATCTTATGATCGCGACATTGGCCATCATCGCCATCGCTTTGATTACCGCCATTAGCCTGACTCACCGCACAGAAACAGTGGATGAAGAGGCCGTTAATCAGCGCATTGTGCCTGTTGCACAAGTCAACATTGCCGTTGCGGCGGGTGCTGCCGGTGCTGAGCGCTCGGGGGAACAACTGTATCAGGCCGCTTGTGTTGCCTGCCATGCCACAGGTGCTGCAGGCGCGCCCAAGCTGGAGGATAACGCCGCTTGGGCGCCTCGCCTGAAACAAGGTCTGGATGGCCTGCTCAAGTCAGCAATCAACGGCAAAAACGCCATGCCGCCCCGCGGTGGGTCTGACGCGACCGATGCTGAACTGGCCAAGGCGATTGTCTACATGGCGAACAAGTCGGGCGGTAGCTTAAAAGAACCGGCGGCAAAATAATTCAACCTGGAAACTGCCGTTTTCCGCGTCCAACGGAGCTTTCCAGGTTCAAAGCGACATTGGGTAAAAATAAAGGCCACGCGAAGTGGCCTTTATTTTTTACCGCTTTTCTCAAGAAGGCTTGTTTGCCAGCATGGCGCGCAATCCGGCGGCTCGGGCCATGGCGGTATGGGTATCGGGCACTTTGCTCGCTTGTTGGGCATTGGTAAGCGCCACCGAGCCCATTTCCTCAATAAAGCGCGACGGTTCGCGCGCCAACCAGTTGTTACCCTGCTTGCGGCGTTCGCACCAGCTTATCGTCAAACTCGCTTGCGCGCGCGTGATGCCCACGTACATGAGGCGCCGCTCTTCTTCCAGGCGCGCGGGCTCTGTCGAGTCACGGTGCGGCAACAAGCCTTCCTCAACGCCGGTTAAAAACACGTGGCGGAACTCCAATCCCTTGACGGCATGCAGCGTGGCGAGTTGCACGGCATTGCGGTCGTCATCGCCCGTATCCAGCATGGAGAGCAAAGCCACAGTCTGCGCGAGTTCCAGCAGGGTTTTATTTTCTTCTTCGCCCTTACGGCCTATCCATTGCACAAAGTCATTCACGTTACCCCAGCGCGTTTCCGCTTCGCGCGTATCCAGCGCGGTAAACAGCCAGGCTTCGTAGCCAATCGCTTCGATAATCGTGGTCAGCAGCGCCCCGGCCGGTTCGGTTTGGGCGCGCTGGGTCATGCGCTGGATAAACCCGGCAAATTCGCGCAACGCCGTGTGCTGGCGTATGGGCAGCCCGTCACTCAAGGCGGGGGAGAGCAGGGTGGCGAACAGGCTTTGCTTCCTGTGCCCGGCAGCGGTTCCCAGTGCCTCCAGCGTCGTGCCGCCGATGCCGCGCTTGGGCGTGGTCACGGCGCGAATAAAGGCAGGATCATCTTCCTGATTGGTCAGCAGACGCAAATAGGCGATGATGTCCTTGATCTCGGCGCGCTCGAAAAACGACTGCCCGCCGGAAATGACATAGGGGATGCGCTGCGCGCGCAGTTGTTGCTCCAAGGCCCGCGCTTGGTAATTGCTGCGGTACAAAATGGCGTAGTCGGAAAACTCCGTGCGCCGCTCAAAGCGATGCGCGGATAAACGCGAGACCACCCATTCAGCCTCATGATCGCCATCGCGGCAGGTCTGGATGTGAATCGCCTCGCCCTGGCCGTGTGCCGACCACAGTTTTTTCTCAAACAATTTGGGGTTATGCGCAATCAGTTGATTGGCCGCATCCAGCACTCGCGTGGTCGAGCGGTAATTTTGTTCCAGCATCACCACGTTCAGGCGCGGATAGTCGGCCTTTAACAAGCGCAGGTTTTCACTATCCGCACCGCGCCAGGCGTAGATGGATTGATCATCATCACCCACCGCAGTGAACGCATCGCGCCCCTGGGTGAGCAACTGCACCAGGCGATATTGGCCGCGGTTGGTGTCCTGATATTCGTCGATCAGCAAATGCCACAAACGCTTGCGCCAGCGTGTCGCCACATCTTCTTGCGTGGAAAACAATTCAACCGGCAAGCGGATCAGGTCGTCAAAATCCACGGCCTGATAGGCGCGCAGGGCACGCTCATAATTTACATACAAATCGGCAGCCATCGCTTCCATGTCTTCATGCACCAGTTGCTGCGCCTGTTCTGGCGTAATGAGCGCGTTTTTCCACAGCGAAATGCAGGCTTGCAGTTGCCGCAGCTGGGCTTTATCCACGCCGCTGGAGAGCTCTTGCAATAGCCCGGTGGCGTCCGAGCTGTCGAGAATCGAAAAGCCGGGCTTTAAGCCCAAGGCATTGGCTTCCTGGCGCAAAATGCGCACGCCCAGCGAGTGAAACGTGCTGATCACCACACCTTTGGCGCGGTCGCCCAGCAGGCTTTTGGTGCGTGCCTGCATTTCCTTGGCGGCCTTGTTGGTAAAGGTAATCGCCGTGATATGCGATGGCGCAATGCCATAGTCGCGGATGAGGTAGGCAATTTTTTGCGTGATCACCCGCGTCTTGCCCGAACCGGCGCCGGCCAGCACCAGGAGCGGGCCATCGACGTAAGTGACAGCGGCTTGCTGCGCCGCGTTTAGCGTGTGCATANNGGCTTTAATACGGGCTTTAATACGCCTCAAGCCGGCCTTGCCGCCATGCCAAAGTATCATCGCCGTCCTGCCAGCGCCGACTTTTTTGGCTTTTCAAATCGCACCGGCGCCGTGGGCTTGCGTGTCGGCGTGATAGCTGGAACGCACCATGGGCCCACAGGCGGCGTGCGTATAGCCCATCGCCAGGGCCTCTTTTTCAAACATGGCAAACTGTTCTGGCGGCACATAGCGCATCACCGGCAAGTGGTGTCCAGAGGGGGCAAGATATTGGCCGAGGGTGAGCATCTCGACGCCATATTCGCGCATGTCGCGCATGGTGGCCAGAATCTCTTCGTCCGTCTCGCCCAAGCCCACCATCAGGCCGGATTTGGACGGGATCCGCGGATGGCGTTTTTTAAACTCCTGCAGCAGGCGCAACGAGTGCGCGTAATCCGCACCGGGCCTGGCTTGCTTGTATAAACGCGGCACGGTTTCCATGTTGTGATTCATGATGTCGGGCGGTTGCGTGCCCAGAATATCCAGCGCGGCCTCCAGCCGCCCGCGAAAATCCGGCACCAGCACTTCGATTTTTGTGCGCGGTGACAGGGTGCGAATCCGCGCGATGCAATCGGCAAAATGCTGGGCGCCGCCATCCCTTAAATCGTCGCGGTCAACGCTCGTGACCACCACATAATTCAGCCTCATCGCGGCAATGGTCTGCGCCAGTTTCAAGGGTTCGTCCACATCCGGCGGCAGGGGTTTGCCATGGCCGACATCGCAAAACGGGCAGCGCCGCGTGCATAAATCGCCCAGGATCATGAAAGTCGCCGTGCCATTGCCAAAGCACTCGCCGATGTTGGGGCAGGAGGCCTCTTCGCACACGGTGTGCAGTTGATGTTCGCGCAAAATCTGCTTGATCTCGCCAAAGCGCGTAGCCGAGTTGCCTGCCTTGACGCGGATCCAGTCCGGCTTTTTGAGCGCGGCAACCGGCACGATTTTGATCGGGATGCGGGCGGTTTTCGCTTCGCCTTTTTGTTTCACAGTCATGGGGTTTCCAATGGTCCTAACGATGCTGCTTGCAACTGCAAAATCAACGCTTCGGCCAGTTGTGTGCCGACTTGCGTTGTTGACATTGTCTTGAGTCCTCCAGTATCGCCCGTAGCGAGCAGATCACGCAAGCGCGTGACCGGCATGCCTGCATAGCCGCACGGGTTGATCGCGGCATACGGCGCCAGATCGACATCGACATTAAGCGATACGCCGTGATAGCTGCAACCGCCTTTGATACGCAGCCCCAAGGCAGCGATTTTCGCGCCCGCCACATATACGCCGGGCGCACCGGCCATACGCCCGGCCGCCACGCCATGGCTTGCCAGCACGTTAATCACGGCTTGTTCGATCCGCCACACCATGTCACGCACTTTGAGTTGCTGGCGGCGCAAGTCCAGCAGCAGATAGGCCACCACCTGGCCTGGGCCGTGATAGGTAATTTGCCCGCCACGGTCAATCTGCACCACGGGGATGCCAATGTCGTGCAACACATGCTCCGGCTTGCCGGATAAACCTTGCGTGAATACCGCCGGATGCTCGCACAGCCACAGTTCATCGGGCGTGTCAGCCGTGCGCTCCGCAGTGAAGGCCTGCATGGCGGCAAAGGTGGGCCCGTACGCCACACAACCCAGCGAACGAATGATCACAGCACGACCTTGACCATGGGATGGGCGCTGAGCTCGCGATACAAAGCATCCAGTTGCGCTTGCGAGGTGGCCCGCACGGTGCAGGTGAGCGCCAGATAATTGCCCGCACGGGAAGGGCGCATGGCCATGCTGGCCGCATCGAATTCCGGTGCATGCTTGACCACCACGCAAGCGATGGCCTGCGCAAATTCATCCACCCGCGCGCCCATGATCTTCAACGGAAAGTCGCACGGGAAATCAATCAGCGTTTTTCTATCCATGGCGCATCACCTCGGTCTTGTAAGCTTGGTACCAGCCATACATCGCAGCGTAAATCGATCCGGGCTTGCCTGCCACGCGGCTGCCATGCGCCGTACCGTTACGCGCCGTGTTGTCAGCGCCGACTTTTTGGCCAATTTTCATCCCATCCAGTTCAACAATCGGCAGCACCTCGCGCGTGGAAGAAGCCAGCCATAATTCATCCGCAGCGCGCACCTCGGCTTCGGTAATGTCGCGCACGTCAACCGGCAAGCCGTGGGCTGCGGCAAGTTCGAGCAAAACGTCGTAAGTGATGCCCGGCAGCATGAGATGGTTTTTCATCGGCGCAAGCAGCACGCCATCCTTCACCACGAAGATGGAAGAGGCAGCGCCCTCGGTCAAAAAGCCATCGCGGAACAAAACGGTTTCAGCCGCACCAGCCACCATGGATTGCTGGCGCAACAGGCAATTGGCCAGCACAGACGTTGACTTGATGTCACAGCGCAGCCAGCGAATATCCGCTGCGGATACCGCCGTCACGCCATCCCTGACTTGCTCGGGACTGGGTGCCCCGAGGAACTCGGCAAACAGCAGCACGGTAGGCACAGGCTCGGCCGGGAAAACATGGTTACGCACCGCCATGCGGCCGCGTGTGACCTGAATGTACACTGAGTGATCCGCCCACTCGGCTGCGCACGAGAGGTGATTGACCAAAGCCGCCCATTGCGCGATGGTATGCGGATTCTCCAGGCCAATGGCCGCCAGGCTATGCGCCAAACGGTGCAAATGCGCTTCCAGCCGAAACGGATGGCGCGAATACACGGGCACGACTTCATACACGGCGTCACCAAACAAAAAGCCGCGATCCATCACCGACACCTTGGCGTCTTCTGGCGCAACCCACGCGCCATTGAGATACATGGGCGTCCTCACAGGCGGCTCACTTGAACCAGAGCATCACGGTGTCCCACAAGCGGCCGAAGAAGCCTGCCAGCGGCACATCTTCCAGTGCAACGATGGGGTATTCACCCAGCGGACGGTTGTCCAGGCTGAGCTTTAACGTGCCCACGGGCGTGCCTTTGTCCAGCGGGGCGAGCAGGGGGAGGCGGCTTGTCAATGCCACGCCGAGCTTGTCTTTCATGCCGCGTGGCACAGAGACCTGCACGTCATGGGTAAAACCGGCTTTCACGGTGTTTTGTGTGCCCTTGTATACTTTGAACTGGGAGACAACCTGACCCTTTGCGTACACTTTTACCGATTCAAATGCGTTATAGCCCCAGTTCAGGAGATTCAAGGAGTCCCTCGCCCGCGCAGCGTCCGAGGGCGTACCAAGCACAACGGAGATCAAGCGCCGGGGTGGCCGCAATGAAGTGGCGACCAGGCAATAACCTGCAGCATTCGAGTGCCCGGTTTTCATGCCATCCACGCTCGGGTCAGCCCACAGCAGGCGATTGCGGTTGAACTGGCGAATGCCCGCATAGGTGTATTCCTTCACCGCATGCAAACGATGCATCTCCGGATGATCCCTCATCAAGGCAGCAGCGAGCCTGGCCATATCGTGCGCAGTGGAATAATGATTCGGCTCAGCGTTATCAAAAAATCCGCTGGCATTCAAAAAGTGGGTGTCTTTCAGGCCCAAATGTTGCGCGGTTTTGTTCATCATGTCCGCAAACGCAGGCTCGCTGCCGGCAATCGCCTCGGCCAGCGCGACGGAAGCATCGTTGCCGGATTGGATCACCATGCCTTTGACCAAATCATCCACCGTCACCTGGCCATTGACGGGTATAAAACTGCGCGAGCCCTGCGTTCGCCAGGCGCGTTCCGAGACAACCACGGGCTGTTGCCATGACAAACGTTTATCGGCCAGGGCTTGGGCGACCAGATAGGTGGTCATCATCTTGGTCAATGAGGCCGGTTCCAAGCGGGTTTCCGCGTTACTACCGGCCAGCACTTGCCCGCTGTCGGCATCCATCAGCAGCCAGGCTTTAGCGCTGAGCGCCGGCACTGGCACAGCAACAGGGGCAGGGGCAGGGGCAGCTTGCGCAACGGCTGCCCATGGCAATAAAACCAGGATCAAAAAAAATCGTTTCATGAACTTCCGCACCCGCAATGAAAGGTAAATGCGGATTATAGAGGCTTGTTGCCGCCAGCCGCCGGCTGCGGCGCGCCGCAGCCGGCGCGAATAAATCAAGCCAGCGGATGGCCGCTCAAGCCAAACTGCGTGCGGCCATAGAACATCATGTGATCTTCATATAACTGGCCAACTTGCAGGGATACCATGAGCAAATCGCGCGCAAAGACTTCCACAATATCGCCTTTGTACGTCGCAGCGCCACCGAGCAACTCCAAGGCACGAAAACCGATTTGCGAACCCGTGCGGGCCACGGCGGACCGCCAAGCGCCCAAGCGACTTTCTTCCAGCGGACTGCATTCCGTCTTGCCTTCCACGCACCAGGCTTCCAACTGCTGGATGTAGCGCTCGTGCAAGGCTTCCGCCTGCTCGATTTGCGTAACCACCTCACCCAGATTGCGCTGGGCGACGGGCGATTCCCACTCATGACCACCCAGGAGTATCCGCTGACGGGAACGGATGCGGGTATGCAACTCTTTTTGCAAGCGCTGCATGCCGCCCAGGCTGATGGCGCCGAAACCCAAAGTGAATGCAGGCATGAAGGGAACCCGATAGACAGGCTCTGCGGGATCGTACTCGCCGCCTATTGGCGTATTGTTCTTTTTAGCGGCGCCAACGGGCAACACCCTGTGCCAGGGCACGAATACGTCTGTGACGGCAATGCCTTTACTGCCGCTGCCGCGCAAGCCAAAGGTATCCCAGTTTTCAATAATCCTGCCCTCATTGACTTTAATCGTCACCAAACACGGCTGGGGGCCGCCCGCGCCAGGGACATCCACAATCGCCCCCAAACCAATCCATTCGCAAAAGTCGATGCCACTTCCCCAGTTCCATTGGCCGCTTAAGCGCACGCCACCATCCACATACGTCACCGTACCGATAGGGAAAAAAATGTCAGCAACAAATTTATCCGAGCCAAAAATCTCATCCCGCCCGGCAGGCGGCAAGAGGGCGACCCAGTTTTCATGCAGAGGCATGAAATAAGTCAGCCAACCGCCAGACACACTGTATTGCGATACCGTGCGCACAACTTCGGAAAATGTCCGGTGGCCCAAACCATGCCCGCCATAGCGCTTTGGCCGTAATAAACGATGCAACTGAGTTTCGTGGATAGCATCTTTAAGCCGGGTGGAGTACTGCCCCTTGCGGTCTGCTTCGAATAGCTCGGCTTGTGCTATCTGACCAACATACTCGGCTCGCTTTATCGCCTCTTCATGCGTTAGCTGTCTTGATTCCATTGATCTTCTCCTCGTTATTTTTAAGTTGTTTTAACCTGGAAACCGCAGTTGACTCATGATTACACGCTCAAACGGCTGAGGAATACTGGCTTTCGTGCCTTTCGCGAACACCACCTGCCGGATAAGGCTTTCAGGGTTTATTTCACAAATAAAAACGGGAGCTTGCGCTCCCGTTTTGCTGCTGCGATGATCAGTCACCACCGCGTAAATTTTGTACCTGAAAGAGTGTCGCCGGATTCTTGGCAGGGTCAATTTCACCCCGGAAACGGATCATGGTGCAATGGTTGGCTTGTAAGTCAACCATGGAGCCCGAATCATCGAGCGGAATGCCTGAGCCTTTATTAACCGGCAGATGAAAGTCCGGATGCGCCTTGCCAATGGTAAAGGCTTTCCAGATGTCCCCTTTACGGTCATAAATCGTAGAAATCGAGGGTGTCATGATCTGCGCATCCAGATAAATCAGGCGCTTGCTGACCGGGTGGCCAGCTTCAGCCGGACGGCCTTCGAGCACATGAACTTTGCGCAGTTGCCAGGTTATGTCCGGCATGCACTGGCCTTTACCCGTCGCGGCAATGAAAGCGTAACCATCAGGATCCTTGAAAACAGGATCTTTTTTCATCAGATTATGTTTGTAATAAGGCATCAGGACTGACTTGGTTTCAATGAATTTCCATTTGTAATCGGAAACGCGTCCGTTATAGCCTTCAAAATCCTCGATCATGAGATCAGACCCCAGGAATGAGTCCGTCGTCTGCCCAGTTGCCAAGCGGCGCACGCGGCGCTGGAAACCCAGGTACAGATAAGCCTCGCCGCGCTTGGTATCGTCCTCATACGCTTGCAGCAGCAACTGGGTATTTTTTAGGTCCAACGGCTCGATCACCTTGACGTAGGTGCCACGATAAAAAGCCGATGGGTTGGGGGTGATATTCGGGATGGGTGGATTCGAGACACGGTGCATGAAATTCAAGAAATGGAATTCAAACTTGATGGTGCGCTCGACATTGCCCGTGTTGGCATTGATGTATTGCCAATAAAAAGGATAAACAATCGCGCCATCGCCCCAGTTCAAGCCATATTTAAAGTTCCACGCCAGCTTTTCGCCTGCATGCGGGTCTGACGCTGACGGTTGCTGGGGAAACGGACGTCCGGAAATGTAGCCTTCAATGGTGTTGCCCAGTTTCACCTTATCCGCATTTTGCCGGGTAGCGTCAATAAATGGCTTGGGCAAGGGCATATCAAAGGTTTCCGCCACGGGAATTTCATACCAGCCATCCTTGACCAGCTTGTAATGCGCCGGGCTCAGAATGTCCTTGAATTGATCCACATTGCTTTTGTTGATGACCATCCCGGCTTTGAGTCCGGGAAAGCTTGGCATCCCTTTTTTGTAGGGGAAGAAAGCATCATCCAACTCGGCCTCCGTGACTGCATGCGCAGCCTGCGCCAGCAACGCAACGGCGCAGGCCGCGGCAATTTTCAAGCTTCCCAGACAATGCGCCTTTAGATTTTTTTTCATTCAAATAACCTCCCTGTGATGTATTTCATGAATCCCATCTGTTACCTGTTTTTATATATATCGGCGCTGCCGATAGGGTTATCGCCGTCCCGCCAGCGCCGACTTTTTTATGTAATCAGAATTTGTATTTCATGGTGAATTGAATTTCATCCTCTTTCCACGCAGCGCCAATCGGGCCGGCACGGAAACCGCCCAGCGGGACCAGGCCGGACAAACCGGCGGAGCCGGGGCTCGCTCCCTGGCCTGGGTACTGGGTAAATGGCGCAAAAGGATTGGCTGCCCGCTGATCATCATAGTGCCAGCGCTCCTGGCTGCTACGGAACTTGTAATTCGCCCCGATGGAGAATTGCAGGTTGTCTGAATAACGGTAGGAAACAGACGGTGCCATGGCAAAGGCGTGTGACTTGAAGTCACGGGCAAAAATAACTTGCGGATTCAGGCGGGCATTCATTAACGAAGCGCGCATCAGCAAGGTGCCGGTGACGTTATCTTTCCAATCCACCATGCCGTATTGGCCATAAGCGCCGGCATATTCCTCATGGTCAAAAATATGCTGATAGAACAGCTGGCCTGAAATCAGCGTTGCTTCAGCCTCATTGATCCACGGGATGATCGTGGGGCGGTCAAGGCCAATGACCGAACGGAACACATGATTCCTGCTGTAACCATCGCGCCGTGCGGTATTGGTAAATTCCTCGCCACTGGTGTATGCCGCCTCTAAACGAACAGCCAGATTGGCATCCGGGATTTGAAAGTCAGCCGAGCCGCCCAGCAAGTTAACCCTTGGGTACACCAGGTCAAATGCAATCAGATCCGTCGTATTTTGGATAGCGCCGGTGAACATATTGGTCACACCGGTGTTGATCATGTGCAGGCTAGGCATTTGGGAGCGGTAGGTCAAACCGTTAACAGAAAAGCTAAAACCATTCGCTGTCACGCCTTCCCATTTCAAACCCAGTTGCGTGTTGTTGAATTTCCAGTCAGGCAAATCCACATTGCGGATACCAATTTGATGGGGACCAAAGTCGGTTGCCAAAAATGCCCCATTTCCCGCGCCACTCGTCAAACCTGGAGTTGGCGGAGGTAAAGCCAAGTTGGCAAAGTTACCCACCGTGCCACCATAATCCCACAGGGTTTTGAACGCGCGGAAAGTACAGCCTGCATCAATAATCACATTCGGCTGACCGCACTGGCCCAGATTATTCGGCCGGAACTGATCAAAGTTCCACACCACGGACACATTACGGTCCTGGAAAGAATCGCTCGCCCCCATGCGGTATTCGGCTTGCAAAATCCACATCGGGATGCGGATGTCCTGCATTTCGTCGTAAATGTTGCCGCGTGAATAATCCATGGGATTGATCACATCCAGCACACGGAACAAGTCGGTACGCCCCCACACGACTTGTTGCTTGCCGACTTTGACAAAAACCTGCTTGCCATCATCCAGATTGAATAACTTTTTAACGTAAGCCTCGCGGATGAAATCCAGGCGGCTATTGAATTCTGGCGCCTCCAGCTCACTTTGCTTAAGGTCGCCATAGCCGCCAAAGTCCGCACACCCACGACTGTCCTTATCGCAGGGCCGCACAGGAACCGCCACTTGCACCCCATTGGGATTCGTGCCCCAGCGGTCGAACAACAAGCGCAAACCTTGATTCGGGCTATAGGGCAGAGGTACGGCACCTTGTCCTGTGCTTGGATTGGCAACAGTTCCTGGCACCGTTGAATTGAAACCGAAGGCATTCCCCGCCAAAGGGCCACCCAACAGCTTGATGCTGGCATTGTTCACTGGCGCTTGTCCATACGGTACAGATGTCGGCGAACGCAGGAATGGAATTCCCACCATTTGCCCACCGCTATTTTCAAGATTCACTGCGCCGCCCGCACTCTTGCCGTATTCATCCTGATTCAGCTGATAAACACCATCGTAAGTGCCGCGCAGGATGCCGTGGAATGCCCAACCGTCGGACAGGTTTTTATCGGCTTCGACCTGCAGGGTATTTCTGAATTTGGATAGGCCCACGCGATTGCCGGTATTGTCTTTGCCGCGAAAACGGGTATCGTTTTCGTAAAAGACATCCACTTTCCACGGGCTGGTACTTTCGCCCATGGCGGGCAGGTCTTGCGCTAATGCGGGCACCGCCATGGCGGTAGCCGCCAATCCAAGCGACAAGCAAGCCGCATAGCGGCGTATAAAGCGAAGTTTTTGATGCTGTTT
>DILC01000001.1:25016-29184 GCA_002424865.1 Rhodocyclaceae bacterium UBA5602
CCTACTTTTTTATGGTGCTTTTTTTATAGTGATAACAAGGGGTTGATTGCCCAACCCCTTGCCGTCCTTGCCTTTTATTTTTTATGCTTTTTCTTGAATGACACCATCGGCATCAACTTCGGTTGCCGTCACAAAGTGCGGCTTGAACACCACGCACCACGCCGGCACGATAAACATGGCCGCAAGGGCATTCACAATCAGCATGAATGACAACAGCATGGCGGTATCGGACTGGAAGCGCAAGTGCGACATAAAAATCCACAGCACCACGCCAGCAATCAGCGTGGCTGCCGTAAAGCTGACTGCATAACCGGTCGTTGCCACAGCGTTAATCACCGCTGTATGGATATTGCGTGAATGGGCGAATTCCTCCCGGATACGGTCCATGAAATACACCGCGTAGTCGATGCCTACGCCCACACCCACCGTAATCACCGGTACGGTGTTGACGTTAATACCGATATTCTTCCACCCCATGTAAGCATAGGTCATGGCGGTCGCAAACAGCATCGGGAAAATCATCAGCCAACCCGCATGGAAGGACTGGTAATACACCGCCACGAGCAGGAAGGAGAGGATCAGCACGGTAGGAATGATGATCATGTGATCGCGATGCAGCGCCTCATTACCCGCGATATTCACGCCGATAATGCCACCAGCCAGTTCAACGTGTACGCCAGGCACTTCAGCCTCGATCATTTTCTTGCCTTCGATCGCCATTTCTTCCGCACGCTTGATGGTGGTCGCTTGATGATCCTTGTAATAGAAAACAACGTTTGCTTCAGTGTCTTCTGGCGTCACAAACTCTTTGAGCGCACCAGGAATCGGGCTGGAAGCCATATAGGCAAACATCAGGCCACCACTTTCTGCTGCGGTCATGGGCGTTTGCATCCAGCGTGGATCATCACTGTGCGTCAAGCGGTTAAATACGCGCACAACCATGGGCAAGGCTTTTGTGCCACCCACGGATGGATCACTCATCATGTGCGCTTGAAAGCGCTCGATTGCCGCCATGACTTCTGGCTTTTTAATGCCGCCAGGCTCATCGGTGCGAATAATGATGTTCAACTCTTCCGACCCCGGGAAGCGCTCATTAATCGCCTTGGTCGACAAATTGAAGTCATGGTTGCGGGCGAGCAAGGGCGAGCCTGGTTCCGATTCGCCGATCTGCACTTTGTTGATGTACGTGAAAGAAGCCGCCATACCGACAAAAGTAAGCAACAGGATGATGCGGGCACCTGTGGTGGTACCACCGGTATAGCGCATAAAACTACCCAGGACTTTACGGATGGCCACGTTGCCATTCATGGTTTTCTTGGGTTGTGGCAATACGCTCAATGCCAGGGGGATCATGAAGTGCACCGTGAAGATCACTGAGAAACCCCAGAAACCGGCAGCAGCGCCCAGCTTGGTGTTAAACGGCGCGGTACCCAGCATCAGCACCGTAATGCCGATCGCATCAACAATAATCGCCAAGGAGCCCGGGCGGAACAAGGCTTCGAGTGTTTTACGCGCAGAAAGGGCCGCATTCTTGTGCACATCCAGTTCTTCGTAATACCGTGAGACCAATTGCGTACCATGCGACATGGCGCGTGCCGCAATCAAGAACGGAATTGGCAAGCTTAAGGGCTCAAGGTTAATGCCCATCGCGGCCATGAAACCCAGACCCCAGAGGGTGGACAAGGCAATGCCCAAGATTGGCAGCGCAATGCCATACAGACGACGGTAATAAAGAATCAGCAGAGTGGCCAGCAAAACGGCTGTCCAGGCCAGAATCGAAACCATTTCAGGCAAATAGGTGTAGACCCATGCCGTCAAAACAGGGTTGCCTGTCACGTGGATTTGATGGCCGGGTGTGGTCAGCGAATCCCTTAATACCTTTAACTCGTTAAAAAACTTGGGGTAGTCCACATTACCTTCATTGAGCTGCGCCCGAATGAGGGCTGCTTTCATATCCGGCGAAACCAGCAAACCATAAACGGCCGGATCGGCCAGAATATCGGCTTGCAGCTTGGCCAGACGCTCAGGCGTGTATTTGGGTTCTTGGCTATCGTAGTAAAGCTCGGACACAAAGCCGCCCTCCGGGGAGAGCGATACTTTACGTACGGTGCGATGTGCCATTGAGCTCACCAGATTATGGTTAACGCTGGGCAGGTTATCAACGCCTTGTGTTGCCTTATGGATCAAAGCCAAGGTTTGTTCGTTGAAAATCGTGCCATTTTCAACCTCGACGGCCATAATGACGGAATTAGCGCCACCAAAGTTCTCTTTCATCCGGTTATAAACCTGGATGTATTCGTGCTTCTGCGGCAACAGGTCATTAAAGTCGCTATAGATTTGCAACTTGGGTACCTGCCAGGCAAATGCGGCAGTGACCAGCGCTACGACGAAGAGCACATTTTTGGGATTAGCAAACAACCAATCTTCACCGCGGTGAAGAAAATGTGTCATTTTGTTGCGTAAGCTGACGAAAGCTCGTGTAACCATAATCTGGGTGACTCCGGTGAATTTCTTTTATTGATGAATTAAGGTTTATTGAACGGATACCAGACGCAATAATCCGCCCGGGCCGCCAATGAGCAGGTTATCGCCCTCAACCGAAGCCCCGCCCCCAAGGAAAACAGGGATCGCATTGGGGTAAGTAACAGCCTGCCAGGCATCGCCTTCCAAGCGCGCCACTGTGCCACGCGCGCCTACACCATAAGGAATGCCTTTATGCATGAACAGCCGATACAAAGGCGCACCCGCATGATTCTCTTTGATAGTCCAGGTTTTGCCGCCATCGGTAGTGAGCTGCATGTGACCGGCAACACCGGAAACCCAGGCGGTGTTTTCATCAACAGGAAGGAGATCATAAGCATAAAAATCAGCAGGCACGGGGGGTAACTTTTCCCAGGTAGCGCCACCATCATCTGTTCTCAGCACCAGGCCAAATTCACCCATGGCAATGGCACGCTTATCGTTAACCCAACGCAAGATGGTAATCTGCGCATCTTGCTTGTTATCAATCACCCGCCATGTCTTGCCTTGATCAGCGCTGGTGGCAATCGTTGCATAGGTACCCGCAACCCACCAGGCGCCAGCTTTATCGCAAGAAATGGTCAAGCCTGTTTCCGGATGTTCAAGCTTGTGGGCAGTCCATTTTTTACCACCCACATCGCTATTCCAAACGCGCCCATAAAAATCCAGTGCCAGAAAGCTGCCATCCGGACAAGCCGCAATGTCATTGATAGAAGACAAAAAGGGCTTGCCCAGCGATTGGCGATGCCAGGTTTTGCCTGCATCGCTGGAAGTAATCATCGCGCCGCTTTGGGTTCCTACCACGACATTATTGCCGCTGGTGGCAATGGCTTGCATGATGTCGCTGCGCTGTAAAGGTTTGGCCCGCTCTGCCTGAACTGCAGTGAGATCCGCGTTACTGCTGCAGCCGCTCAAGCCAGCAAGCATCGCAGCGCATGCCAAACTGATCATAGAGGTTTTGATTTTCATAGACGGTTGTTTGGGTGATAAATGTTTCATTTAAAAACGAACCACGCCATTCACTGGCAAAAACCAGAAATGCCGGCTGGCCCACATCAACAAAAAAACTGCAGCTAGTACCGCATCCATTCGTACACTGAAAACGCACAAACGGACTCCTCTTGGGTGTCTCTTTCTTTTATTTTTATTTTTATTTTTAGAAGATCGTAGGTTAACACGCACATGCCGCTTAAGACAAGGTCTTGATCGTAGTTTTTACCTTTTAACAACAAAAACATCATTATTTCATCATGTTGCACTGCAACATGATGAAATAATGATGATCAATGGGCTAGAGTCTGTTGACAATCAGTCCTCGTCAAGAATGACATTTGCGTGACGATCAGTTTGAACGGATAGCGGCGCTGTTGCCGGGCAAGGCCAGCGATCCGGGCCGCACGGCAGCCGACAATCGGCTGTTCGTCGAAGCGGTGTTGTGGATCGCCCGCACGGGCAGTCCATGGCGTGATCTGCCGCCCCAGTTCGGGCCGTGGAACAGTGTCTACCAACGCTTTGCCCGGTGGTCGCAGCGCGGCGTTTGGCATCGAGTCTTTGCCCATCTGGCGCATGATGCGGATTTCGAAGAAGTGTTCATCGACAGCACCATTGTTCGCGCCCATCAACACGCGGCGGGCGCGCCCAAAAAAAC
>DILC01000001.1:29268-37245 GCA_002424865.1 Rhodocyclaceae bacterium UBA5602
CGACAGCCCTCAAGCGCTACCGCTGTTGGCGAATTTGCAGCCTGACTCGCTCAGTGCGGATAAGGCTTACGACACCGACGCCATCCTTGAACACCTTGCCGACAAAGGCATTGAAGCGGTCATCCCGCCGCGTCGTCACCGGCGGGTCCAACGCTCTTTCGATCCGCATTTGTACAAAAACCGCAACTTGGTTGAACGCTTCTTCTGCCGTATCAAGCAATTCCGACGCATCGCTACTCGCTACGACAAACTGGCCGAACGCTTCGCTTCCTTTGTCGCACTGACCGCCGTTGTCATATGGCTTGCTTGATTGTCAACAGACCCTAGAGTCTTGCCCACATCCTATCGCTGTACAACGACGACGCGATTATTAAGCCTGTCACGAACTTTTTGGCCGGCTTCTTGCGCGGCCAAGCGATCTGCCCATGGCCCGAGTTGAACCCGGAATAATCCATCCGCGTAATAAATCGCCAGTTTGTTGCTGAGATCAGCCAGTTCGCTTTTCATATGCATGCTAAACGCATCGGCATTGCCGCGCTGACCAAACGCGCCGAGTTGAATGAAATACCTTTGCGTGCCCGGTTGCTTGCCTGCTGGCTCAATCGCCGCCGCCTCGGCTGCAACCGCCTCAGCTTGTCCGGCCATCCCGGGCTTCTGGTCTATTGCAGGCGAATTTGCCGATACCTGCCCCGACATCACACTTTCAACCTCAACTTCGGCGCTCCCTTGCTCGAGGTAGCCAAGTTTATAGGCAGCGACCCATGACAAATCAATCAACCGGTCAGAATGAAATGGCCCGCGGTCATTCACACGTACCACAATGGATTTATTGTTGAGTTTATTCGTGACACGGACGTAGGATGGGATAGGCAAGGTCGGATGGGCTGCCGTCATGCCGTACATGTCGTACAGCTCGCCACTGGAGGTTTTTTGGCCATGAAACTTGCGTCCATACCAGCTCGCAATACCGTTCTCTTTGTAGGCTTGCACCTGCTTGAAGGGTGAATAACGCTTGCCAAAAACCTCATAGTCATTGTTGGCAAAGCGGTGCAAAGGCTCAAGGCGCGGGATCGCATCCGGTATGGCCTCGACATTGGCGGGCGGGTTATCCCCCGGGCCATCGTCCTTGTAGTAACCACCCCGTTTGGCTGTTACCGCTGGCGGCGCACGAAAAGTCGGCGCTGGCAGGACGGCGCCGCCTGACCCTGCGCCACGCTCAACCACAGGCCGTGGCGGTTGCGAGCCGCACGCAGCCAGAAAAACGGGCAAACAGAAAATAAGTACCTGAAGACGATGTGTCATTTTTGCACCAACATGCGATTTTTATGGATTGACATCAAAATGCCCACACCCGTACACAATGTGATCAATGCAGTGCCACCATAACTGACAAAAGGCAGCGGCACGCCCACCACAGGCAACATGCCTGAGACCATACCGATATTGACAAACGCATAGGTGAAAAAAATCATCGTAATGGCGCCCGCCATCAGACGGCCAAAGAGTGATGTGGCCTGGGCGGCAATCATTAGTCCGCGGCCAATTAAAAACCCATATAGGGTTAACAGCAACATATTACCGAGAAGACCGAACTCTTCGGCAAACACCGCCAGGATAAAGTCGGTATGGTGTTCAGGGATAAATTCCAATTGCGATTGCGTTCCCTCGCGCCAGCCTTTGCCCAGAAAACCACCCGAGCCAATGGCAATCGTTGATTGAATGATGTGGAAGCCTTTGCCAAGCGGATCTTTCTCCGGGTCGAGCAGGGTCAGGATCCTGTTGCGCTGATAGTCATGCAAAAAACTCCAGGCCACAGGGGCTGTGGCGACCGCAGACACCAACAACCCGACCAGCACCTTCCACGGCAAGCCGGCAAAAAAAATGACATAAAACCCTGCCGCCAAAACCAGTAATGACGTACCTAAATCAGGTTGACGCATAATCAAGGCAACCGGTACCAAAAGCAGCAGTGTGGCGACAACAAAGTCCCGGCCGCGCCGATGCGCCTCGCGCTGATGGAAAAACCAGGCCAACAATAAAGGCATGGCAATTTTCATGATTTCAGATGGCTGCCCGCGCATGAAACCCAAATCCAGCCAGCGGCGCGCGCCTTTGGACACATCGCCAAACAAGGCCACCGCGACCAGTAAAACAATGCCAAAACAATAGAGCGGTATGGCCAGCCGCATTAAACGATGTGGCGGTATGCCTGCCATGACACGCATCGCCATGAGTGCGATCGCCAAGCTACGCAAATGTGCGCCCATGCGTTCTGGCGCTGCGCTACCCATCACCACGGCGGCCAGCAGCAGGATGAGGCCACAAATAATCAATAAAGGAACATCAATCGGTGCAATGAATTTATGCCACCCGATGCGTAGCACTGTTTGCAAATTCGTGGTCAATCCACACCTCCCTCAACCAGCACAACCGGGGCAGGCGCAGACGGCTTCTTGCCCAATAAGTAATAATCAAACATTTGTCGGGCAATAGGAGCGGCAGCCTGGGCGCCAAAGCCACCATTTTCAACAATCACAGCCAGCGCAATTTTTGGATTTTCAGCGGGCGCGAAGGCAATGAATAAAGCGTGATCGTGCAAGATTTCATGGATGGAATGTTTTTTGTACTCCGCCCCTTTGAGTGAAAACACCTGCGCCGTCCCCGTTTTGCCCGCCGAGGTATATCCCGCACCGGCAAAGGCACGCGCGCCAGTGCCTTCTATGTTGACCCCCACCATCGCCGCTTTGATTATCTTGATGTGTTCAGGATTCAAGGCAATGGTTTTAATCGGCTTGGGCTCGATCAGCTCACGCTTGCCCGTACGCGTATCAGTAATGAATTTGACCAGGTGGGGGCGAAACATCACCCCATCATTGGCCAAAGTTGCCACCGCTTGTGCCAGCTGGATGGGCGTGTAGGCGTTATAGCCTTGGCCAATGCCGATGGAGATCGTCTCCCCGGCATACCATTTTTTTTGCTCAGCCTGCTTAAAACGGCTTTCTTTCCAGGCCGGGGAAGGCAATACGCCCACCGACTCGTTGCTAAGATCAATGCCCGTCCTGCTGCCCAAACCAAATTGGCCCATAAACCGGGCAATCCTGTCGATGCCCAAGTCATTGGCCAGCATGTAGTAATAGGTATCACATGATTCGACAATCGAACGATACATATCAACTGAGCCATGCCCCCCTTTTTTATCATCGCGAAAAGTATGCCCGCCGAATTGATAAACACCAGGATCGTAAATTGCTTGTTCCGGAGTGCGTTTGCCATAGGCCAATGCCGCTAATGCCATGAAAGGCTTGAACGTAGAGCCGGGCGGGTAAACCCCGTTGATCGCGCGATTAAGCATGGGGCGATCTGCCGACTCGTTCAAATCCTTCCAGCTCGCAGAATCAATGCCATCGACAAATAAATTGGGATCGTAGTTAGGCATGGAAACCAGGGCCAAAATGCCGCCCGTTGCAGGCTCTATGGCAACTAGCGCGCCGCGCCGCGCGCCGAATGCCTGCTCGGCAATGCGCTGTAACTCTGCGTCCAGCGTCAGGGTTAAATTATTCCCCGGTACAGGCGCCGTACGGGACAGGGTACGCACAGCGCGACCGGCCGAATCGACCTCTAACTGCTCAAAGCCCGTTATGCCATGCAAGGCGAACTCATAGCGCTCCTCTAACCCCATTTTGCCAATGTAATGGGTGCCACGATAATTCGCTTCTTGATCCGCGTCTTCGATTCTGTCCAGATCACGATCCGTCACGCGCCCGATATACCCTAACGCAGCCGATGCAAAAGCTCCGCCAGGATAGTGGCGGAACAGCCGTGCTTTAACATCCACACCAGGAAAACGGTAGCGTTGCGCAATGAATCTGGCCACCTCCTCATCGTTCAATTGAGTACGGATGGGAATGGACTCAATGCGCTTGCCTTCAGCCAGCAACTTTTTAAAGCGCTTTCTGTCGCCAGGCTGAATATCAATCAACTCGGCCAACTGATCTATCGTATGCCCAATGTTTTCGGTTTGGGCGGGGATAATTTCAAGGGTGTAGGCAGGGTAGTTATTCGCCAGCACCCGATTATTACGATCAACAATCAAACCCCGGCTAGGCGTGATGGGCACTAAGGAAATACGATTATCTTCCGCACGCGTCTGGTAATAAGCATATTGAACCACCTGCAGCCAAACCAGGCGTGCGAGCAACAACACAAAACACAACAACACCAAGCCAGCGGCAACAACAAGCCGCAAGCGAAACTTATCCAGCACGGCATCGTCCTTGATATGCCTCATCTTGGACCCATCATCCACTGGACAGACACAACGCTAGATTGGACGATGGACATCTTTATCGTGCGATCTAAACTGCGGCGCTAGCAAAATATAGGTCAAGGGATGCCAGAGCAGGGCGCCCGTCACGCTGGATAAAAACCAGGCAAACCCGGGGAATTGGGCGCCACCCAACATGCGCGCCAACAGCATGACGAGCTGCGTTGCCAGCAGCAGCAGGAAAATATGCAATGCCTGCTGGGACAACGGAAACCACAACACCCGCCGTGACAACGCCGCACTGGCATAGGCCAATAATACATAGGCCAACGCATGTTGACCCAACACACTGGCATCCACCACGTCCATCATGAGCCCAAAAGCAAAGCCAACGCTCATGCCCACTTTCAATGGCTGATGTAAACACCAAAAGGCAAGCACTAAAGCAACCCAGTCAGGAATGCCGGGTAAATGGCCAAAGGGAATCAGGTTAAGCAGTAACGCAAGGCACAAGCTCAAAGCGATGAACCAGTTACTCACTGGCAATAAAATGCGGCGGGAGGCGAGGGTGGGTTGCATTAGCGGCTCCTTGGTTTTTCGGATTTTGCCTTTTCTGGCGCAAGCAAGCCACTTGGCAGCATCGGCAAAGCAGCACGGGACTCCAGCGCCAGCACCAGGCCATGCTGTTCAATCCCCGCCATAGGCTCACAAGCAATCCGTGCAAACACATAGGCGTTGTCGCGCTCAACCTTGACCACCCTGGCCACTGGCAAGCCTGCCAGATAGACGCCATCAAGACCTGAAGTCACCAACACATCGCCCACTTTCACGTCCGCGCTACCGGCCAAAAACCGCAACTCCATCCGTCCGCCACCCGCACCGGACAACACCGAGCGCAAACCATTTCTCTGCACCTGTACCGGAATAGCCTGCCGCTTATCGGTCAATAAAGAAACTTCCGCCGTCAGCGGAAAGCTGCGGATCACCTGACCTAGCACGCCTTTTTCATCAACCACTACCTGACCATCCCTGACCCCATGCTGCAAGCCCTTGTCAATAAATACGCGCCGTGCAAATGGGTCACGCGCAGCATAAATAATTTCGGCAACCCTGCCCGTCACAGGTTGGCGCGCACGCATATCCAGCAAAATCCGCAAGCGCTGGTTTTCGTCTTCCAGATGCCGTTGCCTGAGCAAGGACTGGCTGGCTTCAATGCGCTCATGGCGCAACTTGGCATTCTGTTGCTCAAGCGCTGATTGCCGGACAAAATAATGCGCAACGTCGCCTGCCGCATCAATCGGCATCCAGGCAACACGTTGTACCGGCCAAATGGCGGTGGCAATACTCAGGCGTATCCATTCCAGGGAATGAAAACGCAAATCAACCACCAAAAGGATGAGCGACGCGGAGACGAAAAAAAACAGCCGCACAAGCGGCCCGGGACCCCGGTTAAAGAAAGGTGGCGGTGCGTGGCCAATCGCTGACATCAGTAGGCAAATTTCCGAAAATAATCGCAGGCGCACCTTGGGCAGGAGTGAAGTGCGCCTTGACTCATACCATGGCCACCCCTATGACATCTTCATGGACAAGCGTTTATTCGGTCGAAAAAATGCTACCGAGCTTATCCATCTTTTCCAACGCCAGGCCTGAACCGCGGGCAACGCAAGTCAAAGGATCATCGGCCACAATCACCGGCAATCCGGTTTCCTCTGACAACAAGCGGTCCAGATCCTTGAGCAAAGCGCCGCCGCCCGTGAGCACCATGCCGCGCTCGGCAATATCAGAACCGAGCTCTGGCGGGGTCTTTTCCAGCGCATCCTTGACCGCCCTGACGACTTGATTCAAGGGCTCGGAGAGCGCTTCCAAAATTTCATTGGAAGAAATCGTGAACTTGCGCGGTATGCCTTCGGCGCGATTGATGCCGGATACCTCCAACTCTTTGACTTCATTGCCCGGGAACGCGGAACCGATGCTCTTTTTGATGAATTCTGCGGTATTTTCACCAATTTGCATGCCGTAATTGCGGTTGATGTAGGAGATGATGGCTTCATCGAATTTATCCCCGCCGACGCGCACGGAATTGGCATAAACCATGCCGCCCAGGGAAATCACGCCCACTTCGGTTGTGCCGCCGCCGATATCGACCACCATGGAACCCGTGGCGTCCGTCACCGGCAAACCTGCACCCAGGGCGGCGGCCATGGGCTCTTCGATCAAATACACTTGGGACGCGCCAGCACCCACGGCCGCTTCACGAATCGCACGCCGCTCCACTTGCGTCGAACCCGAGGGCACGCAAATAATGATGCGCGGCGAGGGCGAGAGCATGCGCGACTCATGCACGCGACGGATAAACTGCTTCAACATTTGCTCGGTTACGGTAAAGTCAGCAATCACACCGTCTTTTAACGGGCGAATGACTGAAATTTCCTTGGGGTTGCGCCCCAGCATGGATTTGGCTTCATGACCCACGGCTTGAATGGTTTTTTTAGCGTTAGGCCCGCCTTCAACACGGATGGCCACCACCGATGGTTCATCCAGCACAACACCCTTGCCACGCGAATAAATCAACGTGTTCGCCGTGCCCAGGTCAATGGCCAGATCATTGGAAAAATAGGAGCGCAAAAAGTTAAACATAGTGATCCTGATGGTGATCCTGATAGGAAAGCCCAGCCCGCAACCCAACGAGAGAGGCGAAGGCGAAAAAGAAGGCGCTTATAATACCTGATCTTTGTTATTGACTTGACAGCTTTAACTCATCCAGCGCCCAATCCCGTGTTTAAACCTAATTATCAAGCCTGCCCACTATGTCTTTGAATCAAGAAGAGGTCGCCCGCATTGCACGGCTCGCCCGCATTGAACTCTCGCCCACTGAATCGCTCTCCACAGAAACCCAGCTCAATGGCATTCTGGGTTTTATCGAAAGTTTGCAGGCCGTCGATACCACTGGCATTGAACCCATGTCCCACGCGGTGGATGTTGTGCAACGCCTGCGGCCTGACGTGGTGAGTGAAACCGATCGCCGCGCCGATTTTCAAGCGGTAGCGCCTGACGTTGAAAACGGCTTGTATTTAGTCCCCAAAGTGATCGAATAATCCACCCAATAATCCACCCTCTTGCCTTTAAACACCTGAACTCATCCCTTGCGTGTGCCCATCGCGCGGACAAGCCAACACATGATCAATGCCTCTCTCAAACAACTCTCGACAGCGCTCGCGCAAAAGCAAATATCCTCGGTGGAATTAGCTACGCTATTTCTTGATCGCATTGCGCAACTGAATCCGGGCATTAACGCCTTCATCACCACCGACCGCGAAAAAACCCTGGTGCAGGCGCGGCAGGCGGATGACGCGCGGCAAGCGCTTGCAAAAGTCGGCGCTGGCGACACGGCGCCCAACCCATTGAGCGGCATTCCCCTCGCCCACAAGGACATCTTTTGCACGCAGGGCTGGCGAACCACTTGCGGCTCGAAGATGCTGGCCAATTTTGTCTCGCCTTACGATGCGCATGTGGTCGAACGCATGGCCGCCGCTGGCATGGTCACGCTGGGCAAGCTCAATATGGACGAATTCGCCATGGGTTCGTCCAACGAAACTTCATATTTTGGCGCCGTCAAAAACCCGTGGGATCAATCGCGCGTGCCGGGCGGATCCTCCGGCGGTTCGGCGGCCGCCATTGCCGCACGGCTGGCGCCGGCCGCCACCGGTACGGAC
>DILC01000041.1 GCA_002424865.1 Rhodocyclaceae bacterium UBA5602
TGCTGCCTTTCGCGTATTTCATCAGCAGCGGGCGGCATTTACTTGCCATGAGCGTTAGGCCGTCCGGATTTGCCGCGCCAGCCATCCGCCCGAACGCACCATCGGACGCGTCCAATGGAGGTTTCCAGGTTGAATCGGTTGAAATTGGAAGCTAAATTGCCCAGTTGAATGAAAATCGCGGGGAACATAATTCTGCCCCAAAACGGAAGATATATAAAAGTATCAACCACTTATCTTCATCAAGATTTGGTCGGGGTGAGAGGATTCGAACCTCCGACTCCTGCGTCCCGAACGCAGTACTCTACCAGGCTGAGCTACACCCCGACGGTGAGTGGTCTTCTCGCAATGACGGCAACCCTTAGTGAAAATTATCTTAACCACTGGGTTACAAGCGCTTGCATACCGGCAAAAGAATTAAAGCAAAATTTAAAAACCAGCGCTTAAAAATCTCTATGCACGGCGAAGTCCGCAAATTGTAGCAGTGTTTGCTTGAATATTGAATCGGGCAACACCGCCAACGCGGATTTGGCGGCCGCAGCTTCGGCTACACCATGCTGCCGAGTGGCGGCTAAAGCACCGCTGGCATGCACCGCCGCCAGCACCTCCGTAAAGCGTGATTTATCGGCTGATTCAATGGCTTCGCGCACCAACCTGGCCTGGCCTGGCGTGCCATGCAGCATGACATGGATCAGCGGCATGGTGGTTTTGCCTTCCGCTAAATCATCCCCCAGATGCTTGCCTGTCTCAGCTTCTTTGCCTGAGTAGTCCAGTACATCGTCAATCAGCTGGAAGGCTGTGCCTATGTGCATGCCATAAGCCGCCAGGGCATTTTCCAACGCAGGTTCAACCCCGCTGATGATCCCGCCTAACCGCGCTGCGGCTTCAAACAGCTTGGCTGTCTTGAAGTGGATGACTTGCAGATAATCCATAACGGATAAATCGGCATTGCCACAGTTCATTAACTGCAACACTTCGCCTTCAGCCATCACGTTAGTGCTATCGGCGAGCACTTTCATCACCCGGGCATCGCCAATTTCAACCATCATCTGAAAGGCGCGGGAGTGCAGAAAATCCCCCACCAGGACACTCGCCGCATTGCCAAACACGGCATTTGCCGTGTCCCGCCCACGCCGCAATGAGGACTCATCGACCACATCGTCATGCAAGAGCGTGGCGGTATGAATGAATTCAACCACGGCAGCCAGTTCACAATGGACGGTTCCCGTGTAACCCGTTGCTCGCGAGGCCAGCAGCACCAAGGCCGGGCGCATGCGTTTGCCGCCGGCGGAAATAATGTATTCAGCAACTTGCCTGATCAAGATCACATCGGAGCTCAAGCGCTGGCGGATGACTTGGTCTACGGCCTGCATGTCTGCAGCAATGGGAGCGTATAGAGTAGGGAAATTCACGGCAGATCAGCAGAGAAATTCATCATGTTAGGCAGCACAGCGGCTCACGTCAACGAGCAAAGACGCTTATGTTCCTGCGAAAAGGCCAATCATCCCTGAAAAAATCCCCCATCTGCCGTGTCTCTCGAAGCTGGCTCTGGCGACTTAAAGCTGCCCGCTTATGAATCGGCTTTTAATCAGTGGCCATTGCCGACGGCTAATGGGTATCCTTTCCTCAATGCCGGGAAAAACCACTTGCCACGCAACCCCCTGTTCGACAGGCTTTACCCCATCCCCAATATCATCCCGCTCGACATGATCGCGTTCAATGCCAATGACCGCATCGGGCGCAACCAGGCAATTTCGATGCACGCGCAAAAATCGCTCGGCAAATTCTGCCTCCAGTTTGACGAGCGACTCCTCCAGCAGATATTCCCTTTGCGCCGTACGTGCGGTGACGTACTTTTGCTCTGCTTTCAAGTAAAAAATATCCGCGACGGGCACCAGAAACACGCGCCCACGCTCCATGCAAGGCAAATGCCGCCGTATCGCCAGCGCCGACTTTTCCAGACGCTCCGTCTCATCGACACGCCGCTTGGCCTTTTGCAGAGCCAGGGCAAGGCGTGAGGCGCGCACAGGCTTGACCAGATAATCCAGAGCGGAGAGTTCAAACGCGCTCACCGCGTATTGATCAAATGCCGTGACAAATATCACCGCTGGCGCTTGGGGCAAATACGCCAAGTGGCGCGCAAATTCAACGCCGTCCATCCCCGGCATGCGAATATCCACCAGCGCAATGTCACACGACTGCGCCTGAATCGCATGCAACGCACTGTGGCCATCCTGCGCTTCGGCAACCACAATGGTTGGCACTTCAGCGGCAATGTCGTCCAGCAAATTGCGCAACCTGGTACGCGCAGGCGCCTCATCATCCACCAACAACAAACGCAGTGTCTGGCTCATGGCACATCGTTTATCGAGTTAGTCTGATAAGGAAATTCAAGCGTGACACAAAATCGCCCCTGTCGAACTTCCGTTGTCATGACCGCTTGCATCTGAAAAAAAAGCAGCAAGCGCTCACGGATATTCGCCAGCGCCATCTGGTTACCCGACGTACGGCCAGCCATGCCTTCACCTGCGGCCATGATGGCGTTCGACACTTCAAGGCGCACGTTTTTTCCAATGCGCTCGCAGCGGATCAAAATATCGCCCGGCGCCAATGAGGGCTCTATCCCGTGATAAACCGCATTCTCCAACAGCGGCTGCAACATCAAAGGCGGCACTCGCGGGTCTGGCGGGCATGAAGCCATATCCCAGGTCACTTGAATCCGCTCGCCCAAACGCAGGCGTTCCAAATTCAGGTATTGCCTGGCCACGGCGATTTCTTCAGACAAGGGCACGAGCGTCCTGTTCTCACGCATCAGCACGCGAAACAAATCCGCCAGCTCTTCCAATGCCGTCTCTGCCCGTTTAGGTTCAGAACGCATCACGCCCAGCACGGCATTGAGCGTGTTAAACAAGAAATGCGGCCGTATCCTGGCGGTGAGCGCCATCAAGCGGGCTTCAACCAGCGCCGGAGTTTGCGCGCGCAGGGTGAGATCAAACCAAACGAGCAATAAATAAGTTGCGACCACAGCCCAAATGGCCGCATACCCCAAACCTATTTGCGTCCATTGCAAACTAACAAATAATCCGTGGACTGCCGCCGTAGCCAGCAAAACCAGAAAAACAACCACCCCGCAGGCCAGGGGGCGAGGCAATAAGCCGAGCCAATCTGAACTCAAATAGAGCACCACCAGGCTCAGCAAAACCAAAGGCTCAAGAAAAGAAGCAACAGACAAGCATTCGGATAGCAAATGATCAAGCGTTTGATTCGCCGCAAAAACCCCCAGCAAGGCGGCCAGATTCACCATCCATAAAGTCCGCCACCAAACCCCGCCCTGCCGAAAGTCCGGCAAGCGTGATGCATCAAGGTTTGTCGGTATACTTGCCATCAGTTCTCATCTGCACTTTTGATTTTCCAACTTTGCGCATGGTCCTTGTCTGCATCTTTGCTTGCAATTTTTCGCTTGACTCCAGCAAGCCTCGCATCAGCCACTGATCACACCGAAGAACAGCCTGTACAGCAACCACGCCAACCTATTCCATTATGACAGAACCAACACAACCCACCGAACAAGCCGCCACAGAAAAAGCCTGGTCTGGCCGCTTTTCCGAACCCGTCTCTGCGCTGGTAAAACGTTACACTGCATCCGTATTTTTTGATCAACGAATGTGGCAGCAGGACATTCGCGGCTCACTCGCGCATGCGCGCATGCTCTGCCAGCAAAGCATCATCAGCAAAGACGACCTGGCGGCAATCGAGCGCGGCATGGCAGCCATCAGCGAGGAAATTTCACAAGGTCAATTCCATTGGAATCTGGACGATGAAGACGTCCATCTCAATATCGAAAAACGGCTGACCGCGCTGATTGGCGATGCAGGCAAGCGCCTGCACACGGGCCGCTCGCGGAATGACCAGGTGGCCACCGACATCCGCTTGTGGCTGCGCGATGCGATAGACGATATCGACAGCCTCTTGCTCGCGCTGCAAAAGTCGCTCCTCACGCTCGCCGCAGCCCACAGTGACACGCCCTTGCCCGGCTTTACGCATTTGCAGGTGGCGCAGCCTGTGACCTTTGGTCATCATCTGCTGGCTTATTTTGAAATGTTCCAACGTGACCGCGAGCGCTTTGTGGATTGCCGTCGCCGCGTGAATCGCTTGCCCTTGGGCGCCGCTGCCCTGGCGGGCACAACCTTCCCGATTGATCGCCAATGGGTCGCCCGTGAGCTGGGCTTCGACGGCATTTGCGAAAACTCACTGGATGCCGTCTCAGATCGCGACTTTGCCATCGAATTTTGCGCGGCTGCGGCCTTGGTGATGACCCACATTTCTCGCTTTTCTGAAGAGCTCATCTTATGGATGAGCCCGCGTGTTGGTTTTATCGACTTGCCCGACCGTTTCTGCACGGGCTCATCCATCATGCCGCAGAAAAAAAACCCCGATGTCCCAGAACTTGCTCGCGGCAAAACCGGTCGCGTCTATGGCCACCTCACCGCACTCCTCACGCTGATGAAAGGCCAGCCGCTGGCCTATAACAAAGATAATCAGGAAGACAAAGAGCCGTTGTTTGATACCGCGGACACCTTGGCCGACACGCTGCGCATTTTCGCGGACATGGTCCCCGGCATTCGTGTCAAGGCGGACGCCATGGCCGCCGCGCTGCGCCAGGGCTATGCCACAGCCACCGACCTGGCCGACTACCTGGTCAAAAAAGGATTGCCCTTCCGTGACGCGCACGAAGCTGTGGCGTTGGCCGTCCGCGCGTGCGAGACGCGCCAGTGCGACCTGGAGGCATTGAGCCTGGATGAGCTGCGCACCTACTCGCCGCTGATCACCGAGGATGTGTTTGCCGTGCTCACCGTCGCCGGCTCCCTTGCCGCACGTAACCATCGTGGCGGCACTGCACCGGCACAGGTGCGTGCAGCGATTGCGCGTGCGCATCAACGGATTGCTGGCTGAATCGGATTGCCGGTCCAATCACAACCACCCCCGCTCCTCGCCACCCACAAGGCCCACGCGATGAAACACCCCGAGCGCATCGGCAAATATGAGATCCGCAAAAAGCTCGGGGATGGCGCAACGTCTTCGGTGTATTTAGGCTATGACGAATTCAGCGCCCGCGAAGTCGCCATTAAAGTCATCTTTCAAGATGTCTTGCGCGATAAAGAACATGGCCTGCAATACCGTCGTTTGCTCCTCAATGAAGCCTCCCTGGCGGGCAAACTGCAGCACCCCCATATCGTGCAAATTTATGACGCGGTGATTGACGACGAAGAAAGTTATATCGTCATGGAATATGTAACGGGCGGCACACTGGAACCCTTTTGCAAGCCAGACGCCTTATTGCCGATTGAGCGGGTCGTTGAAATCATATTCAAATGCACGCGCGCATTGGCCTATGCCCACCACGCCGGCATTACCCACCGCGACATCAAGCCCGCCAACATCCTGCTCACACGAAAAACTGACCCGGCAGATGGCACAGCAAGCGATCACCTGCCGGGTTCGGGCGTCGGCGGCGACATCAAGATATCTGATTTTGGCGCAGCGCTCATTCAAGGCAGCGATCAAACCCAAACCCAGGTTTCAGGCGTCGGCTCGCCAGCCTACATGTCGCCCGAACAATTAGGCGATAAGCCGCTCACGCAACAAACGGATATTTATTCCTTAGGCGTGGTGATGTATCAGCTCTTGACCGGCAGGCTGCCCTTTTTGGCGTCTTCCAATTTCGGCATGATCTATCAGATCTGCAATACCGAACCACCGGCCCCTTCCACGATACGCGTGGACATTCCGCCAGAACTGGAAGCCGTGATCAAGCGCGCCATGCAAAAAGATCTGGCCAGCCGCTACCAAAGCTGGGAAGCGTTTTCCCATGACCTGGCGCAGTCATTTCGCAATACCCAGCTCTCCGCCCAAGCGGCAGAATTTCCTGATAGCGAGAAATTTGAAACACTGCGCACGCTGCCTTTTTTCGCTGAATTTTCTGATGTCGAGCTGTGGGAAGTGGTGCGCTTTTCGCGCTGGCGCGAGCTCACCCCACGCACCATCATCATGCAGGATGGCGAGCAGGGTGATTTTTTTGCCTTCCTGCTCGAAGGTGAAATGGCGGTAGAAAAAAACAACAACACCCTCGACACCCTGCAGCCCGGCGAATGTTTTGGCGAAATGGCCATCATTCAACGCGGGGCGCACACGCGTAGCGCGAACATTGTGGCACTCACCACGGCAAGGATTGTGGCCATCCCGGCGCTCGCCCTGCAGCACAGCTCAGATGCATGCCGCATGCACTTTTATCAAGGATTCCTGGACGTTATCGCCCAACGTCTCAACAACGCAAACCGCCAGTTAGTGTCGATTTAAAAACCCAAAACCGGGTGACCAAAAACACCCGGGCTTTGAAAACAGCTGTTTCCAAAGCCCGGGAACAGAAGAAAAAGCGGCGCAAAAAAACCAGGCTGCGCTTTTTATTGAGCGGCTCTTTTTGCCTTGTTTAGCTCGTTTGCGTGAGCAGCGCAACGCACTTTTGCAGGTCCCCTGCCTCATACATTTCCGTCATGATGTCACTGCCGCCCATGAATTCGCCAGCGATATACAGCTGGGGAACGGTTGGCCAATTCGCGTAGTCCTTTACCCCCTGGCGAATCTCGGGGTCAGCCAGCACATCCACTGTCACCAGATTTTGCACACCGCAGGCTTTCAGGATTTGCACAGCACGTGAAGAAAAACCGCACTGGGGGAACTGCGGCGTCCCCTTCATGAACAACACCACAGGACTACTTGTCACCAGTTCGTGAATTTTCTTTTGGGTATCCATAACACACTCCAAGAATAACTGACTAAAAAGATCGGGTATTCTAACGTTACGCACTTCCAAGCGTCAAGCAAGCAATCTGCGCTTTGGCCCCTGCCGCAAATCAAGCACACCGTGAAACCATCCGCAACAAACCGGCAGAATCGCGATGAATTTATTTTTGACCAATCCGTAAGGAATCACGATTTTTTTCGTCTACCTCTTGGTCATTCCTCCTTAATGCAGGTGCCGTGAAGAAATCCCATGAAGCCATCCAGCGAAACTTATATTCCGCCATCTGAAATCACACCGCAAAACCTCTATAACCGCAGACGCGAATTTCTTCGCCTCTCAGCGGGCTTGGCTTTGGCGGGCTTTCTCCCGCCTGCCGAGGCTAAGCCTGGCTCCGGCAAAGCCAGTGTTTTTTCCACCACCGAGACGCCTACACCGTTCAAGCAAGTGACGGGTTACAACAATTTTTATGAATTCGGTACCCGCAAAGAAGACCCGGCCGCCTATGCACACCAACTGCGCATCACCCCATGGACAGTCTTGATTGATGGACTGGTCAGGAAACCCAAGACACTGGGCCTTGACGACATCTTGAAAATCGCCCCGCTGGAGGACAGGATTTATCGCCTGCGTTGCGTGGAAGGCTGGAGCATGGTGATCCCCTGGCTCGGGTTTCCACTCGCGGCTTTACTGCGCCAAGTGGACGCTTTAGGCAGTGCCAAATATGTTGAATTCGTAACGGCTGTCCAACCTGATGCCATGCCGGGCGTGCGCCACAAGATTCTGGATTGGCCGTATGTTGAAGGCTTGCGCCTGGATGAAGCCATGCATCCGCTGAGCATCATGGCGGTGGGGCTCTATGGCGATGCGTTGCCCAAGCAAAACGGCGCGCCATTACGCCTGGTTGTGCCATGGAAATATGGCTTTAAAAGCGGCAAATCCATCGTGCGCATCCGCTTCACGGAACAAATGCCGCACAGCAGCTGGATGAAAGCCAACCCAGCTGAATACGGCTTTTATTCCAATGTAAACCCCAATGTCGACCATCCGCGCTGGAGCCAGGCGAAGGAACGGCGCATTGGCGAATTTCTGAAACGAAAAACCTTGCCCTTTAACGGCTATGAACAACAGGTAACCCAACTCTACACAGGCATGGATTTGAAAAAGCATTTTTGATCAGGTCTTGAATATCTTGCGACCGCAACTCCAAACGCCAGCCCAATGGCGCTTAAAACCTTTGTGGCTAAAAGCGCTGGTGTTCATTTCAAGCGCCATGCCCCTGGGCTGGTATGCCTTTGGAATACAGGCGGATAGCCTGGGCGCCAATCCCATTGAAGCCATCACGCGGGGCTTGGGTACCTGGGCTTTAAACTTTTTGCTGATGACGCTTGCCGCCACGCCGCTCAAGCACTTTGCGCACTGGACATGGCCATTGCTGATTCGCCGCATGCTGGGCCTGTTTGCATTTTTTTATGCCAGCCTACATCTTTTAAGCTACCTTTGGTTTGATCAGTTTTTCGATTGGCCCTCCATCATCAAGGACATTTTCAAGCGTCCTTTCATCACCGTCGGCATGGCCACTTTTTTACTCCTCTGCCCACTGGCCATGACCTCAACTGATGGCGCTATCCGCCGCCTTGGCCTGCCACGCTGGAAAAAACTGCATCGCCTGGTTTACCTCGCGGGCATCTTGGCTGTGCTGCATTATTTCTGGATGGTCAAAGCGGACATGCGCACGCCGCTCATGTATGCCGTTGGATTAACCCTGTTGTTGGGCCTGCGCGCCGTATGGCTTTTGCACAAGCACAGGCGGCCGAACCGGCAGTGAAAAATAATCCTAAGCCAACCAAACCCAGCCAAATCCGCCGTACTTCCTGCGGGGAGGCCGACTTTTTGCAGCGGCTTTGCCCCTTGATTGGCAAAATACGTTACATTACCCGGACTCAAAAAAACAAAAACGATAGCTTGTGAAATAGGCCTGCAGCACATCGGTTTTAAAACCGCTGGCAATTTCACCGAGTCTTTTGCAAGGAGACAAGCCACATGAATTCACCCCTGCCCATGCCAGTCCATGAGAACGAAGCCTGGCGCGCCAATTTGCGCGGTAATGAAGCGGCTTTATCCGCGCATCGGAACGCCAACTGGTGGACCGGCAAGCACCCCGCCACCTGCCCGGGCTTGATGGCAGACGGTACGCTCACCGCCTTGCCCTTGCCGAATCTTGCCGTCGGCACGCGGCGCGACGTGCAGGATTATTTCGATAACGGTTGGACGCTGACAGAAACGCTGTTTGCCGGCCTCAAGGGCGAAGAAGCCTTCTTTCGCCCGCCATACCATGGCTTGCGCCACCCCATGGTGTTTTACTTTTGCCATCCACCCGTTTTTTATATCAACAAACTGCGTGTGGCGGGCTTGCTCAACGAACCCGTCAATCCTTACTTCGAGAGCCTGTTCGAAGTCGGCGTGGATGAAATGCGCTGGGACGACATGTCCAAAAACGAAATGCTGTGGCCGTCTGTCACTGAGGTACATGACTACCGTCGCCAGGTGTATGCGCTAGTGAGCGGCATCATCGCCACACACCCGGGCCTGGCCGATGGGCACGCACCCATCACGCTGAACGATCCCCTCTGGGCGCTCTTCATGGGTTTTGAGCATGAGCGGATTCATCTGGAAACATCGTCCGTGCTCATCCACGAATTGCCCCTCGATTATGTGCAACGCCCCGCGGCCTGGCCGCCGCTGCATCCATCAGCCAAAACGGTCGCCACCGCGCAACGCCCGCAGATGGCGAAGGACTATCCTGCGCTGGATATGCGCAATGTCGCCGCCACCCGCGTCACGCTGGGCAAGCCAACCGACTGGCCATCCTACGGCTGGGATAACGAATATGGTTCGCGCAGCGCGCGCGTCGAGGCGTTTCGTGCCAGCACGCAACTCATCAGCAATGGTGCATTTTATGAATTTGTTGCCACAGGCGGTTATCGCGAAGAGCGCTTCTGGTCATCCACCGGCTGGGCTTGGCGCAGCTACCGCAACATCAAATGGCCGACCTTCTGGGTGCAGGATGGCCCGGCTGGCCTGCATCAATACAAGCTGCGCACCTTGTTTGAACTGATCGACATGCCCTGGGACTGGCCCGCTGAAGTCAATGGCCATGAGGCTTTTGCGTATTGCCAGTGGAAGTCTGAGCAAGACGGCAAGCCCTATCGCTTGCCCAGCGAAAACGAGCATCATGCCTTGCGCGCGCCAGTGCAAGCGGTTGCTGACGACCTGGCTTTGCAATGTGATGGCGCAGCCTTTCGCGCGCGCGGCATTAACCTCAATCTCGCGTATGGCTCGCCCATGCCGGTGAATGCACACCGTCCCGCCAGCGCCGACTTTTATGATGTTTTCGGCAATGTCTGGCAATGGGTGGCTGATGATTTCAACCCCCTGCCGGGCAGCGAAGTACATCCGTTTTATGACGACTTCAGCAGCCCGTGTTACGACGGACAGCATCAGATGATCCTGGGCGGCTCATGGGTTTCCACGGGTGAAGAAGTCGGCCCTTGGGCGCGCTTTCATTTCCGCCCGCATTTTTTCCAGCACGCCGGATTCCGTTTGGTGGAAGCCCACCACGACGGCGGCACGGTGAAATTGAATGCAGAGGACAACGCCCATCATGTGTATGAAGATATGCAGATGGTGAACGACTACATGCTGCTGCACTATGGCAGCCAGGCCGATCAAATGCCCCACGCCTTTGGCCCGCAAGCTGCCACCGAATTTCCGCTGCGTTGCGCCAAGTGGCTGCTGGAAGCCGCACCCGCATTGAACGCTGGCACGCAACGCGCGCTGGACATCGGCTGCGCCGTTGGCCGCGCCAGTTTTGAATTGGCTCGCGGCTATGGGGAAGTCATCGGCGTTGATCTATCCCGCGCATTCATTGACACCGCCAACATCTTGCAACGTGATGGTCAGCTCAGTTACTTCCGCAAGGATGAAGGCACCCTGGGCACGCAGCTCAGCGCCCATGTCGCGCCCGCGATCGACCGCCAACGCGTCGTCTTTCGCCAAGCGGATGCATGCTCGCTACCCGCCGACTACGTGGATTTTGATGCCGTGCTGATGGCGAATTTGCTGTGCCGCCTGCCCAGCCCCAAATCATTATTAGGCCGACTGGGTGGGCCGCGTGGCCTGGTCAAAGTAGGCGGCCTGGTCGCCCTCTTTTCGCCTTACAGCTGGCTCGAACAATTCACCCCGCATGGCGCTTGGCTTGGCGGTTATGAGAAGAACGGCCAGTCCGTCAGGACTGCAGACGCCTTGCGCGAGTTCTTCACCCATGAAGGCTTTGAGCTGCGCCGCGAAGAAGAAGTACCGCTGGTGATTCGCGAGCATCACCGCAAATACCAGTACATCGTAACGCACGCGATGCTGTGGCAGCGCATGAAGTAAGCACACCCGCCTGACAGGCGGATGAACGCTAAATTCATCCGCCTGTCAGGCCGCAAATGAAAACCTTAACTTGCCGTAATCAACTCCGCTTGCTGCACGATTTCGGCAATACCGGTTAACTGGCCCAACCATGCCAACGGAATACCACGCGCCGCTGCGGATGGGACTCCTGCCCGCAACTGCTGCGCAGCATACCCCGCAGTGAGCGCTCCCAGCATCAGCGCACGGCCACAGCTATCACCACCGGCAAGAATATTTGCCTCTACCGCTTCACGAAAACCACTCGCGCGGTTTGCGATGTGGAACAGCAAGGGCAAGCCTTGCGTCAAATGGCACGGCATGCCAAAGCGCGCTGCCGCAGCAGGCGCATCCAATACGGGCATAGCCAGCGCCTCGATCAGCAAGAGCCGCAAGCTGTCCCCAGCCGCCTGGGCCGCTTCTGCCAAAGCCTGCGGTAAGGGCGTCCCGCCAAGCACCGCATGCAAAGCCAGCACACAGATTCTGGCCGCATCGCGTGCCAGCGGATTGTCATGCGTCACGGCCACGGCTTGTTGCACTGTCTGCAGCATGCTATCCAGCGCTGCTGTGCCATTCTCCGGATGACTTGCCACCAGTGCCGGAATACATTCCAAGGCAGGCAGCTGATCATCATCCACGCCGCTCACGGCGGGATAATCATCGGGCTTACCATGGCTTAATAGACTAACCACCGTCAATCGGGTAGGACGGTCGGCATAGCCCACCCAGCGCCCGCCCGGCCCAAACGTGGCTAACCAGGCTTGTTGAAATTCCTGGCGCTGAAATTGTCCACCGGTTTGCGCCAAGTGCGCCAGCATCAAGCGGCAGGATTCACCATAAAAAGACAAATCGCCCGAGGCTTTGCCTGCATGCGCAAAAAAACCCATCACGCCTTGGTAAGCGGCGGCATCAGGTGTGCGAAAAGCCAGCGAACCCTCGTTTTGCAAATTTCGCAAGCGCTCAGCATCGTATAGCCAATGCAAGCCCAGTGCCGCGGCATCCGCCGTTAAAGCGCCGAGTATGGCGGCAAGACGTGAATTCATCATGTTCTCCCCTGGCGGCTTTTCCGCGCTTAAAACGTCGGCCGTTAAAATGCCAATACAGCAGGTAAAAATACTTCTGTCAGCAACACACGCTGCGCGCCAAATGAAAACAAGCTGCGCCGTGCCCAGTACCGCTGACGCGGGTCACGCTGAGTGAAAATACGGCTGTGCAGCGGGTGCCTGGCATCAATCACGGCATACTCCATCGTCTGGCGCACAAACCTCGGATGGGCAAACAACAGGGTACCCAGCGAACGGCGCCCGAGCCGACGCAACCAATGCGGCAACGGACCACGCGGCACCACCGGCACCACGGCATGCGCAAAGGCCACTGGGGTACCGCCGCAATACAAAACAACGTCCCGCACCCATGCACGCCGCCGCGGGGCCATGCCCAGCGGGGCATACTCATCCGCAAAAGGCGCCAGCAAGTCCTGACGAACCGGCAGCACACGAAACGCACCGCTGGCCTTTTGCCAACGCTGCGTAAGCGATGCGCGCTCGCACAACCAGCTGTGATAAGGCCGCGCAGCGTGGGCAAGCGGCAAGTGCGATGACCAGAGAGAATGCATAGCGGGCATGCTATAAAAAATCGCGGTGCGGCATACGCGTGGATGCCCGATTGTGTTGGCTTGATTTCACTGCAGCCGTACCGTCTGCGCCGTTCCGCCAGCGCCGACTTTCAAGCGTTTTTGCCCTTTTGCCAGAGCACGTCGCCACTGCCCGCAGTTTTATTCAGCCAGCGGCCGAGCACGAATAACAAGTCGGAGAGTCGATTCAGATATTGCCGCCCACACTCGGACACCCCTTCGATAGCAGCCAACGCCACCACCGCGCGCTCCGCCCTGCGGCACACAGTACGCGCCAAATGGGTGAGCGCCGCAGCGCGCGTACCACCCGGCAGAATAAATTCTTTTAGTGGCGCCAGCCTCGCGTTGTAATGGTCAATCGCCGCCTCCAACTGTGCAGGCTGGGTGGATTTGAGCAACGTGGCACCTGGTATGGACAGCTCCCCCCCCAAGTCAAACAGATCATGCTGCACATCCAAAAGCAATGTACGCACGTCGTCTGGCAAGTCTTCGCATAGCAGCACACCAATGACCGAATTAGTTTCATCCACATCACCCAGTGCAGCAATACGCGCAGCATTTTTCGGCGTGCGCGAACCATCGCCCAGACCCGTGGTGCCCGCATCACCCGTACGGGTGTAAATTTTTGATAGTCGATAACCCATGTTCTTCCATTTAATCTCAGTGAGTCCGCTGGAAGGCATAAAACCCCATGTCGAGATGTTCTTCAAACCGACTCAAGATGGCCCGCCCGACAGGACTCGAACCTGTTACCCCCGGCTTAGAAGGCCGGTGCTCTATCCAGATGAGCTACGGGCGGGAAGGTGATGGGGGTACTCGCATCAGAAAGTTTGAAAAACCTTCAATAAGCGTTGATAAAAGCAAAAGTTCTGTGGAACTTCTTTTATTGGCGGCTCTTAGCCGGGAAAATAACTGGTCGGGGTGAAAGGATTCGAACCTTCGACATCTTGCTCCCAAAGCAAGCGCGCTACCGGGCTGCGCCACACCCCGAACATCTGGCGATTCTACTAAACACAAAGCATACCGGTCAATGCAGATTCTCGTTTTTTCCGCAGCCTTTACGCAAAGAATTAACTTGCGGCAAACACGTGTTTCGTATATAAAGCAGCCTCCGTATTTTTCTGACGACCAACATAATGGCTGAAGATCTGCTGCACAAGAAACACCTCCCCGAATACACGCCGAAAAAGGGTGAGCAGTACATGAGCGAAAAACAACTTGCCCATTTCCGCGCCATCCTGTCTTCGATCAAGGAAGAATTGCTTGATGACATTGAGCGCACGGTGCACACCATGCAGGATGAAGCGACCGTATTTGCCGACCCCAATGATCGCGCCAGCCAAGAGTCTGACATTGCACTCGAACTGCGTAACCGTGACCGGGAACGCAAACTCATCAAAAAGATTGATGAATCCCTGGCGCTCATTGATAGTGAAGAATATGGCTACTGCGAATCTTGCGGCATTGAGATCGGGCTAAAGCGTTTGGAAGCCCGCCCAACCGCCACCTTGTGCATTGACTGTAAAACACTGGAAGAGCATCGCGAAAAGCAAATTGGCAAGTAAAAACCCGTAGGCATTTGCGGTTTAATTTAGCCTCGAAAAGTAGCCTCGAAAAGTTTTACCCCCCCAAAAAAAAGGACGCTTTAAGCGTCCTTTTTTTTGCAACCAAGCGCTAGCCGCGGTAGGCTATTACAACTATTGCAACTTAGTCAGCCGCCTCAGTTGTAGCCGCAGGCGAAAATTCAGCATCCACTGCCTTCATGGATAAGCGCACACGGCCTTTATCGTCAGTTTCAACGACCTTCACCTTCACCACCTGACCTTCTTTCAGGTAATCAGCCACTGCATTCACGCGCTCATTGGCAATTTGTGAAATATGCAACAAACCATCCTTACCCGGCAATAAGCTGACGATCGCGCCAAAATCAAGCAAGCGCAGCACCGTACCTTCGTACACACGACCAACTTCAACTTCCGCAGTAATGTCTTCAATCCGTTTTTTCGCGGTTTCCGCTGCCTCGGCATTCACTGAGGAAATCGTGATTGCGCCATCATCCGCAATATCAATGACGCAACCGGTCTCTTCCGTCAATGCACGGATGACCGCCCCCCCCTTGCCAATCACATCGCGAATCTTTTCGGGATTAATTTTCATGTGCAGCATGCGCGGGGCAAAGTTGGAAACCTCCTCACGATGGCCTGCCATTGAGCCCTTCATCAAGCCAAGAATATGCAGCCGCGCATCTTTGGCCTGCGCCAATGCAACCTGCATAATTTCCTTGGTGATCCCCTGGATCTTGATGTCCATCTGCAGCGCAGTAATACCCGCATCGGTTCCAGCCACTTTAAAGTCCATGTCACCCAAATGATCTTCATCACCCAGAATGTCCGTCAGGACAGCAAAGCGGTTACCTTCCTTAATCAAACCCATGGCAATACCCGCCACATGGGCTTTGAGCGGGACACCCGCATCCATCAATGCCAATGAGCCACCACATACCGATGCCATCGAAGACGAACCGTTGGACTCGGTAATTTCCGACACAACCCGCATGGAATAGCTAAAGTCCTCTGCCGAGGGCAGCACAGCGATCAATGCGCGCTTGGCTAAACGGCCATGGCCGATTTCACGACGCTTGGGCGTACCCACGCGTCCTGTCTCGCCTGTAGCGAAGGGAGGCATGTTGTAATGCAGCATGAAGCGGTCACGATACTCGCCCTGCAGCGCATCAATAATCTGCTCATCGCGACCTGTTCCCAATGTGGCAACGACCAGCGCTTGGGTTTCACCACGAGTGAAGAGCGTTGAGCCATGGGTACGGGGCAGCACACCGCTGCGAATCGCAATGGGGCGCACCGTACGCGTATCACGGCCATCAATGCGCGGCTCGCCATTAAGGATCTGATGACGCACAATCCTGGCTTCCAGGTCAAACAGACAATTATTGACATCATTGTCCGATGGCGGATTCTCTACACCCTCACTCACTGCCGCGAGAGTCTTCTTGGCAATCTCACGCGTTTTTTCAGTCCGGGCTTGCTTACTGGTAATGCGGTACGCTTCACGCAGATCATTTTCGGCAAGTTCTGCCACACGCGCAACCAATGCCTCATCACGAGGCGCCGGCTGCCAATCCCACTCCGGCTTACCTGCGACTTCAACCAGTTCATTAATGGCATTAATCGCCACCTGCATTTGCTCATGGCCGAATACCACGGCACCCAGCATAATCTCCTCTGACAGCTGTTGCGCCTCGGATTCAACCATTAAAACAGCGGCTTGTGTGCCCGCAACCACAAGATCCATTTGAGTACTCGCAAGCTGTGTTTTGGTTGGGCAAAGCACATACTGGCCGTTGATATAACCTACACGTGCTGCGCCGATCGGGCCGGCAAATGGAATCCCAGAAACAGCCAGCGCGGCGGATGCGCCCAGCAGTGCAGGAATATCCGGATCAATCTCAGGATTGCATGACATCACGGTGCACACAATCTGCACTTCGTTATAAAAACCCTCTGGAAACAACGGACGGAGCGGACGGTCAATCAAGCGGCTCGTTAAGGTTTCTTTTTCGGAAGGACGCCCCTCACGCTTGAAAAAGCCACCCGGTATTCTGCCTGCAGCATAAAACTTCTCTTGATAATCGACGGTCAGCGGGAAAAAATCCTGGCCCGCCTTAGCTGATTTAGCACCCACAACGGTCGCCAGCACAACGGTGTCATCCATCGTGACCAGCACAGCACCACCTGCTTGACGGGCAACTTCGCCAGTTTCCAGGGTTACGGTATGGTCACCGTAAGCAAAACTTTTCTTAATTGGACTCAGCACAAATATCCCTTTCGATAAAAATAAAAAGCCGACCCAGCACACATGGCTGAGCCGGCATAACATGTCATCATTCGATGATTAGGCGACCCAAGCAGCTACTCCGCCCGAATCGCGCAATAAAAAGGAGTGGATATTACTTGCGCAAACCAAGGCGCTCAATCAGGGCGCGATAGCTCTCAACATTCTTGCGCTTGAGATAATCCAGCATACGCCGACGCTGACTCACCATCTTCAACAAACCACGACGGGAATGATGATCTTTCATGTGCGCCTTAAAGTGCCCGGTCAAATCATTGATGCGTGCTGTCAACAACGCTACCTGAACTTCAGGAGAGCCTGTATCGCCTTGTGCGCGCTGATAGCTTGTCACAATGCTTGCTTTATCTGCAGTGGAAATTGCCATAGTGGTTTCCTTACGTGTTCTAACCCTTAAAGAGTCGGCTATTATATCGGCTCAAGTCACGTTTTATCAAGCCGTTTTTTTACATCTCAGCCAAGTAATCAAAACTTTCGAAATGTCTTACTTTGCAGATCCTGCTGGATTTGCAGATCATACTGGATCTAATGCATCATTAACATGGGTTGTAGACACCAAGCGATAAGGCTGTAACCACCCATCAGGCGTCATTTGAGCCACCCCCATGAACTGCTGGCAATGGTCATACACCTTGAATCGCTCACCACTGGGCGCCACCCACCGCACCGCCTGACCGTGTCGCATTTTCAAAGCATCATGCTCAGTCAAGTTGGCACAGGAAAGCATGGCAAGCAGTGCATCTGGCGGCAACAACAAGGCGTCTCGGGCGGGAGCATCAAGTGCTTCCAATGCTTTTATGGTATGCGCCTGGGCAACATCCAGAGCGCCTATGCCCACTCGGCGCAGGCCAGTTAAATGCGCACCACAACCGAGTTTCTCACCGATGTCGGCAGCCAGGGTTCGCACATAAGTACCTTTACTGCAATGCACCTCGAAGACAAAGGCCTCCCCATGCCATTCGAGTAATCTGATCTGATAAACATGTACGCTCCGAGGTGCGCGCTCTACCTCTACACCCTCTCGCGCGTAAGCGTACAAAGGTTTGCCATCCCGCTTAAGGGCCGAATACATCGGAGGAATTTGCTCAATCTGCCCTTGAAACAGGGGGAGTACTTCAATGACGTCCTCACGGCTGACACTAACCGGACGCTCAGCGAGCACAGCGCCCTCCGCGTCTGCGGTATCTGTGGTAATGCCCAACCGAACCGTTGCGACATAACGTTTATCTGCATCCAGCAGTGCACTAGAGAATTTTGTCGCTTCGCCAAAACAGAGCGGCAACAGGCCGGTAGCCAGCGGATCAAGCGTACCCGTATGCCCTGCTTTTTCTGCATTGAATAATCGTCTGGCGGCTTGCAGTGCGGAATTGGATGATGCACCAATCGATTTATCGAGAAGCAAAACGCCATCAAGCTTGCGGCGCGGAAGACGACGGGGCGCGCTCAATCGGAACCCAGTTTTTTATCAGACTCAACCGCAGCATCAATGAGCCCCGACAAATAAGTGCCTCTTTCTACAGAAGTATCAAATATGAAATGCAATTCGGGAATTTGATGAATGCGAATCCTGCGGCCCAACTCGCGCCTTAGAAATCCGGCTGAGCGCTGCAGACCCTCAGCTATCTCGCGATTGGCTTCCGCATCTGCCAAGGATGTATAAAAAACCTTGGCATGCGCATAATCCACAGTGACTTCTACATCAGTAACCGTCACCAAGGTCAATTTGGCAGCGATACGCGGATCTTTGATGGAGAATCTAAGCAAGTCGGCAAGCTCGCGGCGCAGTTGCTCCGCAACACGATCTGACCGCGAGAAACCACGCTGATTTACCATTTCCTGTTATAAAGTCCGCGCAATTTCCTGTGTCTCAAATACTTCAAGCTGATCGCCTTCGTTGATCTCGTTGAAGTTTTTAATACTCAGACCGCACTCAAAACCTTCGCGAACTTCCTTTACATCATCCTTAAACCGCTTGAGCGAGTCCAGCTCACCGGTATGTATCACGACATTGTTGCGCAACACCCGCACTGAAGCGTTGCGCTTGACGATGCCTGACAGCACCATGCAACCTGCCACAGAGCCGACGCGCGAGATACGGAATACTTGACGGATTTCCACCATGCCCAGCACGACTTCTTTTTTCTCAGGTGCCAGCATGCCAGACAATGCCGCTTTCACTTCATCAACCACCGCGTAAATGATGTTGTAGTAGCGGATATCCACACCGAAACTCTCGGCTGCCTTGCGTGCGCCAGCATCCGCCCGGGTGTTAAAGCCTATGATTACCGCTTTGGACGCTGCGGCCAAATTCACATCAGACTCACTAATGCTGCCTACCCCGGCATGTACCACGGAAACCTTAACCTCATTCGTCGAGAGCTTCATCAACGATTGAACCAAGGCCTCCTGAGAGCCCTGAACGTCAGCTTTCACGATCAATGGCAAGGTTTTGATTTCACCTTCCGTCATCTGCTCAAACATATTCTCAAGCTTGGCTGCTTGCTGCTTGGCCAATTTAACATCGCGGAACTTGCCTTGACGGAACAGTGCGATCTCGCGCGCTTTGCGCTCATCCGCCAGCACCATGCCAATATCACCCGCAGCGGGTACATCGGTCAAACCCTGGATTTCAACTGGAATGGACGGGCCGGCTTTATCAATCGGCTTGCCATTTTCATCCAGCATGGCGCGCACCCGGCCAAATACCGAGCCCAACAAAAGCGAGTCTCCGCGATGTAGCGTACCTGACTGGACGAGCAAAGTCGCCACCGGCCCTTTACCTTTGTCCAGCCTTGCCTCGATCACAATACCCTTGGCAGGCGCATCAACGGGCGCCTTCAATTCAAGAACTTCCGCCTGCAGCAAAAGCTGCTCCAAAAGCTCGTCAACGCCTGCACCGGTTTTTGCCGAAACCCCGACAAAAGGCGAGTCACCGCCATATTCTTCCGGCACAACCCCTTCGGCAACCAATTCCTGTTTTACACGCTCCAGATTACCATCCGGCTTGTCAATTTTGGTAATCGCAACCACCAATGGAACACCCGCTGCCTTGGCGTGATGGATAGCCTCCTTGGTTTGCGGCATGACACCATCATCAGCCGCCACAACCAGGATAACGATATCTGTCGCCTTCGCACCACGCGCGCGCATGGAAGAGAAAGCCTCGTGGCCTGGCGTATCCAAAAAGGTGATCATGCCACGAGGCGTTTCCACGTGGTACGCACCGATATGCTGAGTGATCCCGCCCGCTTCGCCATGCGCAACCCGGCTCTTGCGGATGTAATCCAGTAAAGACGTTTTACCGTGATCAACGTGACCCATTACCGTCACTACCGGCGCACGGGGAAACTGCTCAAATTCGCGATGTTCAGCTTGGTCATCCAGAAATGCCTCCGGATCATCCAGTTTGGCGGCAAATGCACGATGCCCCATTTCCTCGACCACAATCATGGCGGTTTCCTGATCAATCACTTGATTGATCGTTACCATGGAGCCCATTTTCATCATCACCTTGATGACTTCAGACGCCTTAACCGTCATCTTGTGCGCAAGATCGGCTACTGAAATAGTCTCTGGCACTTGAACATCATGAATGATAGATTCCAATACCGGAGATGGCGTATTGTCTTCTGCATGCCCGCGATGACCACCATGTTTTCCACCCGCCTTGGCGCCACGCCAACCAGCCTGCCCACCTGTATCACCACGTGTTTTAATCGCCCTGCGTTTGGCTTCGTCTTCTTTCCAGACACCCTTCTTCGCAGGCTTGGCTTTCGCCTCAACCTCCTTGCCTGCGGGCTTATGTATCGTGCCAGAAACACCTGATGCAGGCGTCACAGCCTTAGTAGGTGCCTTGGTGGCAGCCTCCGCGGCCAAGGCGGCTGCTTTTTGCTGCGCAGCCCGTGCCTCTATCTCAGCACGGGCCCTCGCTTCCCGGGCATTTCTTGCTTCAAATTCAGCAGCCTGAATCGCCGCCAATTGAGCTTGTCGCCTTGCCTCCGCTTCACGTAAAGCCATCTCAGCCGGATCAATCACTGATCTTACCTTAGCCCTGACTGTTGATCTAACCACAGCCGCCTTGTCCGCTACTGGCCTAACTTCAGCCGCTTGCGCAGCCGGGCCAGTGGCTTTTTCGTCAGCCATTCCGCTGGCAACAACCGGCTGGTTATCTTTAGATGGCGCCACGGCAGCAACCGGCTGAACAACAGGCGCATTTGCAGAAACTGCTGCTTCAGTTTCACTCACTTCGGCAACCACTGGCTCGACAACTTCAGGTGACTGAGATGCCGCTGAACCCATGCCCGCTTCAGCAGGAAGCTCGAACGCATTTACAGCCACCTCTGTTTTTGTCACATCAGCGGTTGTCAGTGCAGGCATGCCTGACGAATTCACCAGCTCAGCACTCACCTCCCCTGACACCCCGGAATCCATAACCGGAAGTTCCGCAGCACTTTGGGATACATCCAAATCGGAATGCGCAGATGGCAAAACAGGACTAGCAAAAGACGTCGCACCAGCAACACTTTCACTAGCATCCCGCTTTACAAATACGCGCTTCTTGCGCACCTCAACCTGTATGGTTCTTGACCGGCCGGCAGCATCCGATGCTTTAATCTCAGACGTTTGCTTACGCGTTAAAGTAATTTTTGCCTTGGGCTTGGCTTCACCATGGGACTTACGCAAGTAATCCAACAGGCGTGACTTATCCTGTTCTGATACCACATCCTCCGGCGTCTGCTTCTGGACACCTGCCTTGGCAAGTTGATCCAGTAAATCAGACACGGGCATTTTCAGCTCGCTTGCAAATTCAGAAACAGTCATCAACGCCATGCCCTTAACCTCACTCTTTCTCAGAGAACCAATGAGCGCGTGCAACGACAATCAAGTCTTTTGCGCGATCAGCAGTTATTCCAGTCATCTCCATTACCTCATCGACTGCAAGATCTGCCAATGCATCGCGATTCGTAACACCATTTTTCGCCAACGTTGCAGCCAGTGACGCATCCATGCCATCAAGCGCCATCAGATCTTCAGAAATCTTACCCACCTGCTCTTCATCAACAATCGCCTCAGTCAAAAGCACATTGCGCGCACGATCACGCAACTCATTCACGACAGCCTCATCAAACGCCTCAATTTCAAGCATTTCAGAAAGCGGCACATAGGCAATCTCTTCCAGCGAGGAAAACCCTTCCTCAATCAGGATATTAGCAACCTCTTCGTCCACATCCAACTTTTCAACAAAGAGGGCGCGAATGGAAGCCGACTCGGACTCAGACTTTTCTTGCGACTGCTCAACTGTCATAAGATTGATTGCCCAGCCCGTAAGCTCGGACGCCAGACGAACATTCTGCCCACCGCGGCCAATAGCAATGGCAAGATTAGCCTCATCAACCACCACATCCATGGCATGCTTTTCTTCGTCCACCACAATACTCTGCACTTCCGCTGGCGCCAAAGCACCAATAACGAACTGCGCCGGATCGGCCGACCAGTTGATGATATCGACACGCTCGCCGGACAATTCATTGGTCACCGCCGTCACTCGGGAGCCACGCATGCCAACACATGTACCGATGGGATCAATGCGTGGATCATTGGACTTAACCGCAATCTTGGCGCGCATCCCCGGATCACGCGCAGCTGCCTTAATCTCCAGCAAACCATCTTCAATCTCAGGCACTTCGAGCGAAAACAGCTTCATGATAAATTCCGGCGCCGTGCGCGACAAGATCAGTTGCGGGCCACGCGCCTGCCGATCGACCTTCATCAACCAGGCGCGCACCCGGTCACCCGAACGCAGATTTTCCTTTGGAATCATCTGATCCCGGGGCAATAACGCCTCAATCCGACCCAACTCAATAATGGCATTACCGCGATCCATGCGCTTGACCGTACCACTAATGAGATATTCCTTACGCTCCAGGAAATCACTCAGCAACTGCTCACGCTCAGCATCGCGGATTTTCTGCAAAATAACCTGCTTGGCCGCTTGCGCCCCAATACGACCAAAATCGACAGGCTCCAAAGCCTCCTCAATGTATTCATCCAAGCTTATATCGGCAATTTCACGCTGCGCCTCGGTCAACCCCTTCTGCATCTCAGGATTCTCAACCGCGCTATCAGGCACCACCAACCAGCGTCGAAACGCCTCATAAGAACCGGTACTGTGATCAATTTCAACACGCACATCGGCATCATCATTGATGCGCTTTTTAGTCGCCTGCGCCAACGCCTGCTCCAAGGCATCGAACACGACATCCCTAGCGACATTTTTCTCGCGGGCCAAGGCATCAACCAAAAGTAATAATTCACGGCTCATATAGGCGACTCTCCGACAATAATTCAGAATGCTGGCACTAGCCGCGCACGATCCACATTCACCAGCGCAACTTCATGCAGCACATCTTCAACGCGCAGCCAAAACTTCTCCACGCCTTCTTCATTTGAAACCGCTTCAATCACACCTTTGAAATTGCGCTGATTACCCATGGGCACACGCAATTTCAGCTGAATCTCCCGACCAGCAAAGCGCCGGAAATCCGCCAACTTCTTCACGACCCGATCCAACCCCGGCGAGGAAACCTCCAACCGATCGTAATCAACATTTTCCACCAAAAAAACATGGGACAACTGGTGGCTCACCGTGGCGCAATCTTCCACAGTGATTACGCGTCCGGCTGTTGCAACGCCATTACCATCGGGTACCGCAGCCAACGCCCCAGGAGCGGACGTAACACCTGCCACATTCAGCCCGCCCACCTTAACCCCTTGACAATCCTCAGGATAATCAATAAAGACGCGCAAAAGCCGAGCACGGGGACTCGATTCGACATCCACGAGTTCAAACCCCAGGCCAACAACTGTTTTCTCAATTAAATCATTCAGCTGCATTCAATCTCACACATCATCTCGCGCGCCTGGCCGACAAATAAAAAATGGGCTAAACGCCCATTTCCCTCCCAGCTGGGAACGCGCCCAACCAAAGGAGCAGGATTATAGCAGAGGCTGCATTCCTCTGCAAAATCAATTCGATCACTCGTCGTTATCGAACCAAAAGCCTTCCTCACCAAGTGGTGGCGAAGCCCCTGACACCGGGGGCTGGCGATTAACGCGCGTTTGTTGCTCAGGCGGCAAAAGCTTCATCAAAGCCTCAACTTCGTTAGGCGTTAAATCAAGGGCTTGGCCACGTTTTAAGCGCGGGGGCAACATCACCGGACCATAACGCACACGCATGAGCCGACTCACCGTCAAGCCAACAGCTTCAAACATCCGTCGCACTTCGCGGTTTCGCCCTTCAGACAAAGCTACTTTGTACCAATGATTAGCGCCTTCCCCCCCAGACTCGACAATCAAATTGAAATGCGCCATGCCATCTTCCAGTTGCACCCCGTCACGCAAACGCGCCAGCACTTCCGGCGTTGCCTCACCCAGTACGCGTACGGCATACTCGCGTTCGATTTCATACTTGGGGTGCATCATGCGATTAGCCAGACTGCCATCATTGGTAAATAGCAACAAGCCGCATGAATTAAAATCCAGTCGGCCGATGGAGATCCAGCGCCCATTATTCAACCGCGGCAAGCGTGAAAAAACACTTGGGCGCCCTTGCGGGTCATCCCTGGAAACGATTTCACCCTCAGGCTTGTGATACATCACCACGCGCGGCAAGCGGTGGTAAAACTTGAGCTGCACCAGGCGGCCATTGAGGCGCACCTTATCATCCGGCCCCACGCGCTGTCCAATGTGCGCGGGCTCCCCATTCACATTCACGCGCCCAGCCGTAATCCATGCTTCAATTTCGCGGCGAGAGCCATGCCCTGCGTCTGCCAAGGCTTTTTGCAGCTTGGGCGCATTGTCCAGTACCGACACGCTTACGTGCCCCATCTTGACTGTCCGAGGTTTTTTTTGCATCGCGGACTCGGGCGATTCGCCACGAGGAGCGGCACCCCTGGATCTAGCCGCCCCTGGCGCTGCACCTCCGGATGCAGATAACTCCGGCGCAGCAACACCTGCGTGTGCAGCGCCACGCGATACGCCCCCACGTCTGCTACCGCCACCTTGCGGCGCACGAAACGGAGTCGCCTTGCGGGTGGCAGTGCTACGCCGCGGTTTAGGTGACGCAGCGGAAGTACTTACTTTCTTCATAATGCCCTATGGGCCAACCTCTTTGTTATCATTTCGTTCATCATTGCCTTCATCATGCGACGAAGGCTCGCCGGGGACACTTACCCCAGCAGGCACGACCACTTCACTATCGGCAGCCGCAAAACCCATAGTCAAGGCAACTTGATCGGCGGCTTGATTATCGCCACCATTCATCATCCGTTCAATTTCGCTCAACGGTGGCAACTCAGTCAAGCTGCGCAAGGCCAGATCATCCAAAAAAGCTTTGGTCGTAGCATAAAGCGCTGGCCGACCCGGCGCATCACGATGGCCGACAACATCCACCCAGCCACGCGACTCCAAGGTTTTCAATATGTTGGGCGACACTGCCACGCCACGAATCTCTTCGATATCCCCGCGCGTTACTGGTTGCCGATAAGCAATAATTGCCAGCGTCTCCATGACCGCGCGCGAATACTTGGGCGCTTTCTCGTTTTTCAGGCGATCGATATACACCTGATATTCGGGTCGCGTCTGAAAACGCCAGCCAGAAGCCAAGCGCACCAACTCTACGCCACGCGCCGACCAATCCCGACGCAAATCGTCGAGCAGAGCCTGCCAGGTCTCCTCATCAAAACTTTCATCGAAAAGTTTCTTCAACTCAGCCAGCGGCAAAGGTTCGGTCGCCACCAACAATGCCGTTTCAAGCACACGCTTGTAATCGTCAGGTTTATACAGTGGCCGCATCGGGCAATCTCACATAAATTGGTGCCAAGGCTTCATTTTGCGTTATTTCCACCATGGACTCACGCGCCAACTCCAGCATTGCCAAAAAGCTCACCACCAAACCTGGCGCACCCAAGTTAAAGTCGAACAACTGTTCAAAACGAAAATAGCCGCCCCCCTGCAAGCGTCGCAAAATCAAGCTCATGTGTTCGCGCACGGAGAGCTCTTCACGTTGTACTTTATGGTGTTGATGCATTTTGATTTGTTTCATCAGCGCCAACCAAGCCAGTTGCAGATCATGCAAATTGACCTCCGGCTGGCGCGCCACCACTTTATCGGCAATCCATACGGTCACCCATTCAAAATCACGGCCTGCCTGGGGCAATTCATTCAACTGAGCCGCCGCCGCTTTCATGCGCTCGTACTCCACCAACCGACGCACCAATTCGGCACGCGGATCTTCCGCTTCGCCCTCCGCTTCGCTGGGTGGGCGCGGCAGCAGCATGCGTGATTTGATCTCTATGAGCATCGCGGCCATCAACAGATACTCGGCGGCCAGCTCCAGATTATGCCGCCGCATGGCTTCAACATAGGCCAGATATTGGCGAGTGAGCGGCGCCATCGGAATATCCAGCACATTGATATTGGCCCGACGAATCAGATACAGCAATAAATCCAACGGCCCCTCAAAAGACTCGAGAATAATCTCCAGCGCATCGGGCGGGATGTACAGATCGCGCGGCATCTCGGCGAGCACCTCGCCGTAGACTTTGGGCAAGTGGGCTACCGCATTTTCAACGGCTTCTGGAAAAGTCGGCGCTGGTGATACGGCGCTCACATTGTCCAGCAACACATCTGCACTGCCGTTATTCACGACAGGAGCATCCCACTAATCCAATAAATCCCAGTACATCGCAATGCGTGCTGCCCATAAAGAAGACAGCACGCCATCCCACTTGCATCGCAAGCCATCACGAATAATCAAGCCCGATCGCTTCGCGCACATCGCGCATGGTTTCCTGCGCCAGCTTGCGGGCTTTCTCGCACCCATCCGCAATAATGTTCTTCACCAGCTGCGGGTCTTCCTCGTACATTCTGGCGCGCTCACGCATCGGCTCCTGCTCTTTCAAAATGCCGTCAATCACGGGCTGCTTGCATTCAATGCAGCCAATGCCTGCGGAGCGACAGCCGGCTTGCACCCATTCCTTGACGGCGCCATCCGAGTAAATCTGGTGCAACTGCCACACCGGACATTTGTCCGGATCGCCCACATCCGTTCGACGCACGCGCTGCGGATCGGTTTGCATGGTGCGGATTTTCCTGGTGAGGGAATCGGCATCTTCACGCAAGGCAATCGTATTGCCATAGGATTTGGACATTTTCTGCCCATCCAGCCCAGGCATACGCGAAGCCTCGGTCAGCATGGCGTCCGGCTCAACCAGAATCATCTTGCGCGTGCCTTCCAGCCAGCCGAACAAACGCTCGCGGTCACCAAACGAGAGACTTTGCGCTTCATTGAGCAAGTCATGCGCCTCGTTCAATGCAGCCTCTTCACCCTGCTCCTGATATCGTGTGCGCAATTCCTCGTAAAGCTTGGCGCGCTTATTACCCAACTGCTTCATCGCCTCGCGGGCTTTGACTTCAAAATCCGGCTCGCGGCCATATAAATGGTTAAAGCGTCGTGCAATTTCGCGCGTAAATTCAATGTGTGGCACCTGATCTTCGCCAACAGGCACCCGATTGGCGCGATAAATCAGAATATCTGCCGCTTGCAACAAGGGGTAACCCAAAAAGCCATAAGTCGTTAAGTCTTTATGGGTCAGTTTTTCCTGCTGATCTTTATAGGTTGGCACGCGCTCCAACCAGCCCAAGGGCGTCATCATCGAAAGCAGCAAATGCAGCTCGGCGTGCTCTGGCACTTTGGACTGAATGAAAATCGTGGCCTGGGTTGGATCCACGCCTGCGGCCAGCCAGTCAATCACCATATCGTAGGCATTCTGGTTAATCGTGCCTGGCTCATCGTACGCCGTGGTCAGCGCATGCCAGTCAGCCACAAAAAACAGACACGGAAACTCATGCTGCAACTTCACCCAGTTCGACAAAACACCATGATAGTGACCCAAATGCAAACGCCCGGTAGGGCGCATGCCTGACAGAATTTTTTCCGCATACATAATTTTTAAAACCTAAAAACCAAACAAGCCAGAAAGTAAAGAGAAATATACCGCCAGCAAGGGACGCAAAATGCGATCCAAGCCACCAAAAAACAGCAAGGCCAGCAAAATCGGCAAGCCCCAGCGTTCCAGTTTCGAAAATTGCCAGGCCGCACGCATGGGCAACAAACTCACCACGATGCGCCCACCATCGAGCGGAGGCAGTGGCAATAAATTCAGTAACATCAACACGCCATTGATCGTAATGCCCACCTTGGCCATTGCCAGTAATGCTTCGGAATAAAGCATGGGATGGGCGCTAATGACTGTCTTGAACAACAGCGCCCAGAAAAGCGCCATCAACAGATTTGCGGCAGGGCCCGCTGCCGCAACCCAGAGCATATCCTGCTTGGGGCGGCGCAATTTGCCAAAATCAACCGGCACGGGCTTAGCCCAGCCAAACAACATGCCGCCTCCTGAGAGCAGCAAAATCATCGCGGGCACAATGATCGTGCCCACCAAGTCAATATGTCGAATGGGATTTATGCTAATGCGCCCTAACTTCCACGCCGTTGCATCGCCAAAATAGCGTGCAGCATAACCGTGGGCGGCTTCATGCAGCGTGATGGCAAAAATGATGGGCAGAATGGAAACCGCCAGTATCTGGATAGTATTCATGTATCGCCTAATTCTAACAGGCTGCCAGACTAGAAGGCAGACACAGCAGCTGATCTAGCCAAACTGCGGGAAATTACGCTTTATGCTTTCCGTTGCTTGGCTATCCATTGCCAGCCGGATAACTTCTGAA